>JBFLYD010000022.1:55013-89570 GCA_040756905.1 Acidobacteriota bacterium | reverse complement strand
TTGTAGGGCAGGGCTTTAGTCGTGCTTGTTAGGTGATATAAAGCAAACTTAAAGGCTTGCCCTCCAATAGGTTGCAATAAACCTTGCGTAATTCGGGTTCAATTAATTCTTTTCCTCACCATGAAGTCATTCTTTTTTCAGGATAGATTGAATTTCATATTTTAGTTGATTTAAAGTGATTAGTAAATGGGAAATTTAAGATTAGAATGGATAATAAAGCCTTTACAGAAAACAATCTACAGATCCAATACTTTTTTAATATATCTCTCAGTATTTGATTTCCTAAACTGATTGAGAAATTAATTTGACAAATTAAATTCTAACTGCTTAAATAGAAAGCCTCAAAGGGGCGCATTATATCAACATTTAACCCTTTAACTTATACTTGCAATCTCATGAGAAAAGGTTTCTTCTTGCAAGACATATATTTATTGAATAAAGATTTGATGATGCTTCTGTTTTTTGCTATTTTATCATTTTCTATGGCTCTTATATCCTCAAAGAGACTTTCATTATGAAAGATGAGAGGCGGAAAATGAAATATCTTAAGACTTTATTAATGATTTTATTTTTAATACTTATTATTTCATGTTCCCAGAATTCCACTGAAACCAATCACAGGGAAAAGGAAGCATCCGAACAAATACTCTCAAGAATAATTAAAAAGATTGAGAAAAAGGAAGCATTGGAGATAGTTAAGCTTTCATTGAAGGCAAAAGGGATTGATAAGCTTGATAGATTTAAAGATTTAACCATTTACTATTACCGAGAGATTCCTAAATCACCCGATGGTTCTAAGAAGATTAATTTAACGCTATTTTATAAATTTCCCGATAAAATCAGAATGGATACTGAGGTATATTTTGTTGCGAAAAATACAAAAGCCTTAGTAAGCGAGGTTTATGATGGGGTTTCATCTTGGATGAGTGAAAATAATATCATCAAGGATGTTTCAGAGGGAAAAGAAAAAGAACTGAAAGGATTGGCTTCTATTTCGAGTTTAAAGGGACCCTTATATCTTCTTTCAATAGGAGAATATGAATTTGACGAAGCATACGAAGAAAAAAATGAAGGAAGATATTATGTGATTAAGATGCATTCGAAAGGGGGAGAGAAAAGGAATTTTAACATCTACATTGATACCAATTCATATCTCCCAATAATAGAGGAAGTAGCTGTACCAAAGTTGATGGGGTTTACCGAAGTAAGGTTGAAAAATTATATATTAAATTATATTAATCTTGAAGGGTTTATGCTACAGGGCAAGACGAAAAGATCTTCGTCGATTGGACCTTTTAAGGAAGAGATGGAGACCATAGTAATAAAAGTAGAGGTGAATACAAACCTGAGTGATTCTTTATTCCAAAAGCCGAAAAGTAAGTGATAAAACATATCCTGAAAAAGGAAATTATTGAGGATCTCTTAAGCTTTAGATTTCAATTTTGTATGCTCATATTGACAGGTATTGTAATCAGTTCAATCTATATAGGAGTAGATGACTACAAAGCTCGCCTATTAAATTATCAAACTCATATTTCATCACATTCCAGTTCTGAAATAATCGTCTCTCCAGAGCCCCTGAGCATATTTGTCTCCGGTGTAGATAAAAACATATCTCGCCTTTATGACCTTAGCTACGGTTTTTTGATCCAAGTAGGCTCTCGTAAAGAGAAGGTAAATTTATTGTTATCCCTCTTCACAACCCCTGATTTATTATTTGTGATCAAGCTTTTCACGAGTCTTATTGCTATCGTACTCTCTTTTGATGCAATTTGTCGAGAAAAAGAGAACGGCACCCTAAAGATGGCTCTTTGCAATAAAGTACCGAGAATCTCCTTTATACTGGCGAAGTTTTTAGGAAAAATAATCATAATCCTTTTCCCATTTAATTTTTTGGTTCTTCTTTCAGCTGTTTTATTAAATTTAGGTGGGATTCTCACAATAGGAAGTGAGGAGTTGATAAGGTTATTATTGTTTATTTTAGCTTCAAATATCTATATACTTATTTTCCTGGCCTTAGGTCTTTTCATATCCTCTCTTTTCCACTCTTCAGCACAGAGCATGTCCATTGTCCTATTGATATGGGCTATTTTCATTTTTGTTACTCCAAATTCTTCAGCTCTGATTGCAAAGGCTTTGGCAAATGTTCCCCCTACTGATAAATTAGAGGAGGAAAAAATAAGGGCTTTTATAAAGACTAAATTTGAAAAAAATAAGGAGCATCCTGGTTTCCTCGGGTATGATGGGTTTTTACAAATACAGGAAAATGTAAGTAGATTAGAGGAAGATTTTAGAATAAAATTGAATTATTATACGAATCTTGCAAGGAATATAGGAAGGATATTCCCTGTAGGAGGTCTTACAGAAGCAACGACCAAAAGCCTGAGAACAAGTATCCAAGATGAGAGAAGATTTAAAAACTTTATTCTGAGATTCAGGGAAAGAAATGCATTAAAATATTTAATAACAGGGAAAACAGAAGATTTCTTTTTTGAAAGGACATCACTTTCCGAAACAATTGGGTATGGTATTATCAATGATTTAATTATCCTAACTATTTATTTTTCTATTTTCTTTACAGGGTTTATTGCATCCTTCAATAAATACGATCTTCGATAGGTTATATCTTTATGATGTTTTGGCATATAGTTAAGAAAGAAGCATTAACCAACATATTAAATCTCAGATTTACAATTGGTGCTATGCTATGTTTTTTAGTAATGATTGTCTCAATGGTAGTTTCAGAAAGGGATTATCAGAACAGATTTCATACTTATAAAGAAAGGACAAAACTTCAAAATCAAGCGTTGGATTCTCACGCTAATATTAATGATATAGGAGGATTAATAATTACCAAGTTAAAATCCCCTTCTGCTCTCAGTATCTTTGCGAAAGGTTTTGATGAAAATATTGAAATAGAGTCATTGGATATGGATTCAATTTCTTTACTTTATCAGAATTTTGATCCATTATTTGTGATTTCAACTCTTCTAAGTTTAATGGCAATCCTTTTTTCTTATGATACCATTTCAACTGAGAAAGAGGGGAGAACATTGCCATTAGTATTATCAAACTCTTTGAGACGCAATACCCTCTTCTTGTCAAAGTGGTTAGGAGGAATGCTCACCATTTCGATTATGATATTCCTTCCCTCTTTCTTAACAGGGCTAATAATATTAGTCTTGGGGACCAAAATAAATTTAGAATCCCAGCACTGGTACGCTATCCTTTTTATTGTGATCTTTTCTATTCTTTATCTAAGCATATTTTATTGCATAGGTGTATTTATATCTATTCTTGCACTGAATTCTTTCCGATCTATATTGATATCCCTTTTTTTCTGGGCATTTTTTATCTTGATATCTCCCACTTTAAGCTCCTATATTAGCACAAAGGTGTACAAAATCTCATCTCCCGATATTATAGACCATCAATTAGCGCAGTTAGAGAAAGAAAGACAAGGTGAGATTCAAAGGGCTCTAAGACCTTACTACATTAGTAATGTCAAAATGCCAGAGTCAGAGATTCACAAGCTTGCGGGAATTGAGAAAATTAAGAAAAAATATAGTAAAAAGAGATCTGAAATAGTTACTAATTATAAAAGGAAAACAAAATATCAGGTCAAAATAACTAAGTGGGTATCATCAATATTATCGCCGATACCTTCGTTTATTTACCTTGTAACAGAAATATCATCCACCGGTTTAGATAGTGTGGAAGAATATAATAAGCAAAAAGACAGTTTCGATAACATTTTTTGGAGCTATGTCAAGAGAAAATATGCAGGACAATTGAGAAAAAATCCGAACTTTAGTGTAAATGATAGATTGGATCTTTCTGATCGTCCATTTTTTACTTTTAAGAATAAAAAGCTTTCAGAGAGAATCTCTTCTAATTATCCTTTTATTTTTATCTTGTTTTTTTACTTCCCACTTTTCTTAATATTATCAAATTTTGTAATTCAAAAGGCTGATGTTAGGTAGCTCTCAATTTTATAAGAGAACCTGCCATTGTAAGATTTTTATTAAGAAGAGATAAGATTTAAAAATGAATTTATCCCAGTTATGTTTGGATTCTTCAGAAAATTGCATATTCCGATGAATCTGGCCACTGATTCCGAACGAAACCGGCCACCTATAGGAGCGAAGCGACGCTGGTTAATCATTTCCCCGTCAATTTTGCCAGGCACTTTCTCTTCTGATTTAGAATGATTTGAAAAAACTGATGAACGATTTAAATTAATTTTTATCTGAGGTATAATCAATCGAGGAGGAGATGAATAGTTTTACCTTGAAGGTTGAATCTTTACTTTTTGCAACCGTTACATCTGTACTACTGATTTCATGTTTCCTACACTGCATGGATGAAAATAAATGGGAGAAAATAGGAGGGCCATTTTTTGGTGTTAATTTGGTAAAAATTCCAAAAGGCTTTAGCGGCATCATTTACGTTACCACTGAAGATGGAATAATTCAGTATCAGGAAAAAGAAAAGAAATTTCAATATTTAATGAAAGAGAAAGGAAAGATACGTGCTTTGGATATTGATCCAACTAACCCTAAAAGAATGCTGGCAGCGTCTTACAATCCAAAGGGACCGCAAAGTACACTCTATCAAACTTTCGATGGTGGACAAACATGGAGCAAAATAGACTATTTTCCCAATCGCGAGTTATCACCCTTTCAACGACTCCTCCTAAAAGAGGAACCGGGCATTTATGATATTGCATTTGATCCAAACAATTCGAAGAGAATTTTTCTCGGTACAGTTCTCGGTTTGTTTGAATCCAGAGATAATGGCAAGGCTTGGTTCAGAACAAATGCCAAAATCGATTATGATGTCTATTATATCGTATTAGATCAAAATCGTCCTGATATAATCTTTGTAGTAACTTCTAAAGGTATTTTGTTTTCTGAAGATTCAGGGAATAAATGGCGGAAAATTCTGTTAGATCATTCTGGAAAGTTTTGTCAAATTAGCCCGTACGATAGCTCTATTTATATTGAGACACTTGATGGCTATCTTTATGTATCTTTAGACAACGGTAAAACATGGGGGAAAAAAACTTTGCCTGATGCCGATGCGATTCGGATGAACTGTCTGATAGTTAATCCAATCAAGCCAAGCACCCTAATTATTGGTGGGTTAAATACCAAAATTATGATTTCTAAGGATCGAGGAGATAATTGGTTGAGCTTTAACGATGGAATGGAAATTGGAAAAGTTATTTCGGTTCTTTATATTGACCCAAACAACCCCCGTAGATTAATTGTTGGAACGGATGGCCGACGAGGTGGAATTCGCATTGGGAAAGAAGAAACTTTTGAGGGGTACCTCTATTCCCGCTGGCTCAATTAAGAGCGAAAATATCATAGAGCCTTGTAAATGGAGGTCTCTGAAGTGAAAATTCTTCTATGCTTATTGATTATCTTGCTAATAAACAGTTGCAGCAATAAATCAAAAGAATCACTTCCTCACGTAGTTACAAATACAAAAAAAGGTTTATGGGAAAAAGACTCGAGAAAGAAAGTCGAATTAAATCAAATCTGGGCAATTGGCGGCCTAAAGGAAACGGATCAATCAAAGATTTTCTTCGAACCAAAAGCTTTAGCATTGGATAGCTTAAAAAATATTTATGTGCTCGATTCTGGTAATAATAGAATTCAGAAAATTAATCCAAATGGTCAAGTTATTTTGAGCCTTGGTAGGAAAGGGGAAGGTCCAGGGGAATTTATGAAACCATCTGATATTTTTATTGATGATAATGATAAAATCTATGTAGCAGATACTGGTAATGCACGCATTCAAATTCTATCCCTCACTGGTGAGTTCATTTTAAGTTTTAAAGTAAGGAAGAATGTATCCAGTATTGTGGTAGATAAAGAGGGTAATATTTTTGCGTCAGTGACTAAGCCTGATACTGCTTTGATTTATAAATATACGCAGACCGGTGAATTGCTGACTTCGTTTGGCCAAATAAAAAAGTATGAAAATTTTCTATTGCAAAACGCTTTGAATAAGAATGTGATAACAATTGATTCAGAACAATACATTTACGTTACCTATTTTTATAGAAACTTGGTGCAAAAATATGATACGCAGGGTACTTTATTATTGGAATTTAGCCGAAAGAGGCCATACAGTGCCAAATATACTTGGAGGTGGGAGTGGGAGGAAGAAGAGAGCGGAACGGGGCATGGAGGATTTTTTGCCGAAAGCTTTGAAACTTTAGACATTTTCGCATATGATGGAATAATATACATATTATTGGGCAATAATTATTTACTGGAGGATGCAAAAAGTAGTACAATTGAAAGGTACACCAATGATGGCATCTATCTCGATAGTTTTGATGTACCAGGTATTTTTTGGAGCTTTTTATTAGATGAAGAATCCTTATATATCCTTGATTTTGCCAGGACGATGGATCTATGCAAGTATTCGATTTCCCTAAAGAAATGAACCTAAAATAATATAATAAAATCTGCTAAAGATAATTTTTACTTATTCTTGGGCATCTGCCGATGCTGGATATTAAGCCTTTTTATGGATTCCCTGATGTCAGTGACATATTGCTGAGCCTTATGGATTTTCTGACCCATTCGCTTGCTTTGAGCACGTTTTCTTGCAACATTAAATTTCTCAGCTAGAAAACGCTCAAGCTGTTGTAACTCTTTCTCTAACTGATTCTTCATACGGTGTTTTCCTTTCTGACCGGATTTGTCACCATGATAACCTCAGAACTCTCCTCCGCTAAGTAACTCAAAAGGGAATCCAGATGATATTCGAAGTTAACGGTGTCAGGTTTGACTTTTGACTTTATATTTAGGAGTTTAAAATTTTAGAATATTTGTTATCGCATTTAAAAAAATATTGAAAGCTTAAATCAAAACAGTAAAGTCATAAGTTAAGCCTGACACCGAGACAGGATATAAATATTAAACTCATGAGTTATCCTTTTATGGAGTATGGGATTATAAAAGGAAAGATAAGATCAATATCCGAATTTCCAATGGATGGAAGATATGCAATAAAAAAAGAATAAGTTTGCTCCATATCGGTCAATCGGTACATAACCTATCTCATCAACAATTAAAAGTCTCATCTGGGAGTAAAACTTCAGTCTACTTTCAAGGCATCTTTCTTCATTTGCTTTTGCAAGGTCATTTATTAAAGATGCTGCTGAGACAAAGAGCGTCTCATTGACCTGTTTTTTATGTATAAGAATTGACGATTAAACCAGCTAATAACACTATTAATATAATTCCTATAAAAAGGGAAACTAATGAGTCAACTTTTCCGTGTCCATAATGATGAGCCTCATCCCTTGGCTTTGATGAGACTTTCAACCCAAAAAGCACAATTACATCTGCGATTAAATCAGAGGTTGAGTGAAAAGCATCTGCGATCATTGCTTTACTTGTTCCGAATATTCCTGCAATAAACTTAAAAATGATAAGGATTATGTTTAAAGCTATTCCGATGATTGTAATCTTCTTAGCATCGTTATCTGTTGATATTTTTTTATTCATTATGGCTCTTTGTCAGGGCTTATCGTTTAAAATTTAAAAATCTCCTATTTTTCTATTCTTTTTTATCTAAAATCCACCTATTGAACCAATCAACATTTCTTTTCATCGAGTCCTTTATTAATTTAGGTTCTTGAATTCCATGGGGCTGTCTCGGATAAGAAACAAATTCAGTGGGAACGCCAAGTTTTTTTAATGCGAGATAGAATTCCTGGCCCTGAGAGTAGGGCACTCGGATGTCCTTTTCTCCGTGTTGAATTAGCGTAGGAGTTTTTACATTTTTGACATAATGTAATGCAGAATGTTTTTCATATTCTTTGAAATTTTCCCACGGTTTGCCTCCGAAATAGTCTTCCATAAAATCAGGAATGTCTGTTAATCCATACATACTTATTGTATGAGTGACTCCAGCACCTACTGAAGCAGCTTTAAACCTGTTTGTCTGGGTAATAACCCAGGATGTCATAAATCCACCGTAGCTCCATCCCATGATTCCTAATTTATCAGGGTTAGCAATGCCGATTTTAACAAGATAATCTATGCCGCTCATAATGTCATTATAGTCTCCATACCCCCAGTCTTTCCAATTAGCACGTCTAAATTTTTCTCCATAGCCTCCGCTTCCTCTCGGATTTGGCATAAACACAGCATAACCTTCGGCTGTAAAAGTCTGAATTGGATAGGCACCTCTTCTTGGAGCAAAAAGATTGCTGAAAACACCTGCAGGTCCTCCATGCACAATTGTGAGAAGAGGATATTTAGTGTCTTTTTTATAGTTTAGCGGCTTTACGAGAAGTCCTTCCATTTCCATTCCATCTTTAGCTTTCCATTTCACAATTTCTGTCAATGCTATCTCAAACTCTTTAAGTTCTGGATTAACTTCTGTTAATTTTTCCGGGGATAATTCTTTCAATTCTGATACATGCAAATCAGGAGGAATCATTGGGGTCTGGAAAATGAAAGCCATTCTTAAAAAATCCTCAGAAAAAGAGAAATTACTGTAAAAGCCATCTCCTTTGGTTATCTGAATAGGATTTTCATCTTTTAGGGAAATCTTAAAAAGATGATGATTCATTCTTTGATAAGCGATAAAAAATATTTCTTTATTGTTTGGGTGCCACCAGAAAGCATTTACTTCTTCGTCGAATTTCTTTGAGATATTTTTAGGAATGCCTCCTTTTGAGTTAACTACTGCTAAAAAGTTATTTCCAATCCAGGTATACTTTCCATCTGTGGTTATGAAAGCAATCTGTTCTCCGTCAGGAGAATATTTCGGAGAGGTATCGATTCCAGGTCTTTTTATAAATTCTTTTACTTCGCCTCCCTCAATAGAAATTTTAAATAAATCAGAATTCATCGACTCATTTGCTGTCGGAGAAGAGCAGCTTGAAAAAATTATTTCCTTTTCATCCGAAGAAATCGAAAAGTTCAAAACATTAAAGTTTCCCTCAGTAATTCTTTTTTCCTCTTTTTTCTCTAAATCTATCATCCAGATGTGGTTCATTTTGAGATTTTTATCCACAACATAAGCGTCATCCTTTTCTTTCTGTTTTTTCTCTTCCTCTTCTATTAAAGGGTCCTGAGCTATGAATGCAATTTTATTGGATTCTGGAAACCACTGGAATGAATTAATTCCTGTTTTATGAGAGGTTAGCTTGTAAGGCTCTCCTCCGGTAGGGTTTATTATCCATATTTGAGATTTTTCTTCTCTATCTGATAAAAATGCTATTAATTTACTATCAGGAGAAAATCGAGGAGAGTAATCTCTTTTTGGAGATCTTGTGATTTGCACTATCTCTCTTTCTTTGATTCTAACCATCCATACATCAGAGTCAAAAACATTTTCTTTGAAATCAGGTTTTGAAATTACATACAGAATAGAATTTCCATCAGGAGACATCGATACATCTGATATTGATTTTATTTTTAAGATATCATCAAGCGTTAATGGTTTTTTCTCTCCAGATTGAGAATCGAATGAAGAAAAAAGTATAAATGTTAAAATCACAAAAGAGTTGATGATTGTTTTAAATGTATTTTTCATTAAAACCTCCTAAAAATTTTATTTTTTTAATATCCATTTTTCAAACCATTCCAATTCCTTTTTCATTTTAAAGATTTGATGTTTTGGCTCTCTAAGTCCACGGGGCTCTCTCGGAAAAATTACAAATTCCACAGGCACTCCATTCTTCAAAAGCCCCATGTATAACTCTTGGCCTTGGGGAGTTGGGATTCTTTCGTCTTTTTCTCCAAACAAGATTAAAGTTGGAGTTTTTACATTTTTTATGTAAGTTAAAGGGGAATATTTTATGTAATGGTCTAAATTATTCCATGGCTTATCAAGAAGATACTGTTCCCTTGTGTATTGAATATCAGTCTGACTGTAAAGGGAGACCCAGTTAGCAACGCCGGCTCCGGAAGAAGCTGCTTTGAATTTATAAGGAAAATGAGTTATCAACCAGTTTGTCATGTGTCCTCCCGCACTCCATCCCATAACTCCTATTTTAGCTTCGTCAGCAATTCCCTTACTTATGAGATGGTCAATTCCAGTTATTATGTCGTCTATACTTTTATCAAAATATTTCCCTTCTATCTCCCTCATAAAATCATCGCCATACCCTGTTGAGCCTCTGTAATTTGGCTGGAATATTGTAAAGCCTTTTCCAGTTAGAACATTTACATATGTGGACCAACTTGATGAGAAAGAATTGAGATATGCTGAGGCAGGGCCACCATGAAGTTGAACGATTAAAGGATATTTTTTACCTTCCTCATAATCATGGGGAAGGACTAATAAACCCTCAATTTCTTTTTTATCCTTACTTTTCCATTTAACAGTTTTGTAAATTCCAAGATTGAAATCTTTGATGGAGGCATTTAAATCAGTAAGTTTCTTGGGGTTGAAGTGTTCTACATTAGAAATAAAAACTTCGCCAGGATTTTCAGGATCTTGAAGGATAAAAGTTAGGACCTCTCCGTTTACATAGTTGATTGATGAAATTACATGATTTCCTTTAGAAAATTCAGTAATTGTATTGCCTGTAAGGGAAAATGAGTAGAGGTTTTGGTTTACTCCTTCATGGGCCACAAAAATTATGTTGCCTTTATTCTTATTAAGGATAAATGATAAGATATCGCCGGAAAAGTTTTTTGTTAGGCACTTTGGTAACCGTGTGCTCAATTCTAATGAAAATATTTTTCCCTGGCCAGGATATTTCAGAAATTCATTACTGTTTGCCAAGAAATAGAGGTATTGATTATTATCATCCCAAACTAAGTTAAATTCTGAAGTTTTATTATCTGTTATCTTTTCAGGTTTTTCTCCATCAATTGGAATGATATAGATTTCTGTTTCGAGAGTATCGGCAACTTTTGGAGTTGGAGAAGCGGTAAAGGCAATTTTTGAATCATCAGGAGAGATTTCAAATGAATTTACATTAAAATTTCCATCTGTTATTTTCTTTGTTTCTTTCGATTCTATATTGATTTTCCACAAATGGTTATTCTTTAAGTCCTTATCCACAATGATTGCGTCGTCTTTTTCTTTTTTCCTCTTTTCCTCCTCTTCTGTTGGAGGGTCTGGAGCTCGATAGATTATGTAATTACCATCCGTAGTCCAGGCAAATGAGGTAATCCCTGTTTTTGAATCTGTGAGTTTAAATGGTTCTCCTCCCTTTAAAGAAAAAAGAAAAATCTGGTTTTTCTCCTCTCTATCAGATAAAAATGCTAAATATTTCAAGTCAGGTGAAAATCTTGGATAGAAATCATTTTTTAGGTCATAAGTTAATCTTATGATCTGGATATTTTCTAAATTAATTAAATACAGATCTGAATTGTATTCATTTTTATCCATGAGGACTTCGCGGACTTCAAAAACAATAAATTTTCCTTCTCGAGAAATTCTTGGGTTTGATACACTCTTTATTTTTAATACATCCTCAATTTCCATTGGTTTTTTATCTGAAAACAGAGGAAAGATTAAAATAAGCGCAAATAAAAGATTAATAAATTTTTTCATCTCTTCCCCTCCCTGGAAATGTTTAGATTTGTAATTTCGAAGGCTATTATTATTGAATTCATTTTGTTTCGTAACAAAAAAATTCTATTTTAGAAAATAAGCCTCGTCAAGGTGTAAGATAAAGGGGGATGTAGTAGAGTTGTTTTATTAATTTAAATAATGTAAAATTTTATATAATATAATTTCACTTTAAAGGAAATAGGAATGCTAAAAATAATGCTTAAATCTAAAATACACCTTGGTACTGTTACTGAGACGAATCTTTATTACGAGGGTTCCATAACACTCGACAAAGAATTGATGGAAAAGGCTAATCTTCTTCCCTATGAACAGGTTGAGATTTATAATGTTAACAATGGACAGAGGTTTACAACTTACGTAATTGAAGGGAAAAAGGGAAGTAGGACCATCTGTTTGAATGGAGCCGCTGCTCGATTGGCTTCTCCTGGAGACAGGGTCATAATAGCTTCTTATGCAATCTTAAACGAAAACGATGCAAAAAAAATCTCTCCTGTTATAGTGTCTCTTAATGATCGTAATGAAGTTATTTAGTTATAAAAAATTAATTTACAATACTAATACGAACACACTAATATTTGTTACGCCTTACTCGTTTTCCCCCTCACCTCAATCCTCTCCCCTCAGGGGAGAGGGAGGGGTGAGGGGGCAGGAATGCATCAGAATTAAATGCGTTTATATTAAATTTTTGAGAAGTCCAATCAGATTATAAATTTAAAAAAACGCCCTTTCTTTTTTACCATCATATTATCAATCAATCTTGTTTTTCCTATGTAAACTGCAAGGGCAATCAGGAAATTGTGATTTATTTCTTCCAAAGGCTCTAATTTATCATTAACTATCTCAATGTAGTCAATTCTCGTATGAGGGGAGGAAAGAATTATCTTTTCCATTTCTGAAATTACCTCAGAGCAGTTTCTAACTCCTTTTTTTATTAATTCCTTTGCTTTTAAAAGGCTATTATAAAGAACCACTGCCGAGACCCTCTCTTCCTCGTTTAGGTAAGTATTTCTTGAACTCAGTGCTAACCCATCTTTTTCTCTTACAATAGGAAGAACCTCAATTTTTATGTCTAAATTGAGGTCTTTTACCATTTTTTTTATTACCAATGCCTGCTGGGCATCTTTTTGTCCGAAGAATGCAATATCCGGAGTAATTATGTGGAATAGTTTCAGGACAATTGTTGCTACTCCTCTAAAATGCCCTTTCCTTGATTTACCGCACAGTTTATCCTGATATTCAGTGACCTCAACATATGTTTTATAATCCTCAAAATACATTTCTTCTACCGATGGCGAGAAAAGTAAATCAACTTTTTCTCTTTCAAGAATAGTTTTATCTCTGTTTATATCTCTTGGGTATTGGCTAAAGTCTTCTGATGGGCCGAACTGGGTAGGATTTACAAAGATGGAAACTACAGTAACATCAGATCTTTTCTTTGAGGCTCTTATAAGGCTAATATGACCATCATGAAGGTATCCCATCGTAGGTACGAATCCAATTGTTCTTCTTTTATTTTTTTCAAACTGAATCCTCTTCTTTATCTCTTTTATCTTTTTGTATGTTTCCATAGATTTATCTTCATCAATTTTTCTTTTATTTCTTCTTTCAGGTGATAAGATTCTGAATCTCCGGGAAATTTTCCATTTTTTACATCTTCTGAATAATCTCTTATTGCTTTTGAAATTAATTCCTGAAGATTAAGGTATTTTCTCACAAATTTCGGAAGATAACCTGGCGAAAGTCCAACCAGGTCATGAAAGACAAGAATCTGTCCATCACAGTAAGGTCCTGCTCCTATACCGATTGTGGGAATTTTTAATTTTTTAGTTATTATCTCTGCTAATTCCAATGGGATAGATTCAAGAACAATTGAAAATACTCCAGCTTCTTCAAGAATTAGAGCATCTTCTACAAGAATTTTTGCATCATCGAATTCTTTTCCCTGCACTTTGTATCCACCAAATTTGTGGATGGATTGGGGAGTCAAGCCTAAATGTCCCATGACTGGGATCTCAGCGTCGAGCATAGCCTTTATCACAGGGACTCTTTTTTTACCCCCTTCTATCTTTACTCCTTCAGCTCCTGCTTTTATAAATCTTGTTGCATTCTTAACTGAGTCTTCAATTTTTATATGAAAGGAAGGATAAGGCATATCTGCTATCAAAAGTGAATTTTTTATTCCTCTTGCCACTGCCTTAGTATGGTGGAGCATCTCTTCCATTGAAACAGGGATTGTGCTGCTGTAACCAAGGATGACATTCCCTACTGAATCACCAACGAGTATAATATCAATTTCGCTTTCATCCAGGAGTTTTGCTGTAGGATAATCATAAGCTGTTAAACAAACAATTTTTTCTCCTTTTTTCTTTTTTTCGATTATACACGGTACGGTTATTTTCTCTGAGTTTATTTTTTCCATTTTTATTAATTATAACATTTCTTATTTTGGGACATAAATTTTTACTCCGCCTTTAATTTCTTCTATTGCTGATTTAATTCCCTGGATATCTAAATTTTTATCTTCATCTATGTTTATTTCATCAGTGTTTATTATCAATAGAGGAGAGATAGTATAATGGAAGAAAAAATAATTAAAGGCTTCGTTTATATCCCTGAGATATTGTTCGGATATGTATCTTTCATACTGGTTTCTACTCTTTCTGATTCTTTTAATTAAATTCTCATCGGAGATTTGCAAGTATATCACTAAATCAGGCTTGGGAACCCTTTTGCAAAATATATCAAATATTTTATTGTATATTTCCAGCTCGTTATCCGATAAAATCTGATAAGCGTAAATTTTATCCTTTTCAAAAATGTAGTCACACACAATGGTTCGTTCAAAAAGTCTTTGTTGAAAAAGTTCGGTTAGCTGATTGTATCTATTGATAAGAAATACAAGTTGAGTTAGCAAGGCTACATTTTCCTTTCCCTTGTAAAATTCTTTAAGAAAAGGATTGTCAACTATGTCGTGTATTACACCTCCATCAAATTCATTGGCAAGAATATTTGCAAGCTTAAATTTCCCTGTCTTCATAGGTCCTTCTATAGCGATATATGAAAATTTCATTTTTTAAAATTAATGTATATCATTTTTTATAAATAAAAAAACAATATTTTTTAAAGGAAAAAGAGAAGTATTTTGTTTCAAATTTATGATGACTTTTTACTGTATTTATTGATGAATTCTTCTGTTAATTTTCTTGCTTCCTGGTCATCATATTGAACAGGAGGAGATTTCATTAAATAAGCTGATGGTCCCTCAAGAACTCCAGCTATGCCATTATCCAACGCAAGTTTTAGAATACGGATCGCATCTATTACAATTCCTGCTGAATTTGGAGAATCCTCTACTGAGAGCTTACATTCGAGAGTCATGGGAACATCTCCAAAATGTCTTCCTTCGATTCTTAAATAGCATATTTTATTATCCTTAAGCCATGGAATATAGTCGCTTGGACTTATGTGCAGGTTTTCTTCATCGAACTTTATCTTTCGAGCTTTAAATTGTGAAAGGACAGCATTGGTTTTTGACTTCTTTTTTGAAGTTAATCTTTCCCTTTCAAGCATATTTAAAAAATCTAAATTCCCTCCAAAATTGATTTGATAGGTCCTGTCAATAATCATACCTCTATCCATAAATAGATTTACAAGGGTTCTGTGAAGTATTGTAGCTCCCAATTGACTTTTGATATCGTCTCCAATTAAGGGAAGCCCCTTATCTTTAAATTTTTTCTGCCATTCCTTATTGCTTGCTATGAATACAGGAATTGCATTAATCATTCCACAGTCAGCTTCAAGAATTTTTTCTGCATACCATTTTGTTGCTTTCTCGCTCCCTACAGGAATAAAATTTATTACAACCTCAGCCTTGCTTTCTTTTAATATTTCTGTGATATTTTCGGTTTTTCCAGAGGCTTCTTCGACTACCTCTTTTAAGTACTTTCCGATACTGTCCAAGACAATTCCTTTTCTAACTTTTACATTCAATTTAGGTACTTCTGAGAATTTCTTGGTATTATTGGGTGGAGAAAAAATTGCCTTACTTAAATCTTTTCCCACCTTGGATTTATCAACATCAAAAGCAGCTACGAATTCTATGTCTTTAACATAATAGCCTCCTATATTGGTATGCATTAGCCCAGGTATATAAACATCTTTTTCCACTTTTTTGTAATATTCAACACCTTGCACCAGAGAAGAAGCACAATTTCCAACACCTATTATTGCAACTTTTATTTTTCCCATTGCTCCTCCTTTCTATTCAGAGTTTCTATCCTCTCTTTTTTATATACTAAAATTAACCTCTGAACCGCAGTTAAATGAGTTGTGAATGTGATAATATACAGAAAAATTTTCAAGACATCAATTCCTAAAATTGAACAAACACTGAGGAGAATTATTCTCTCAGCTCTTTTGAAAAATCCTCCGCTGATCGGTATTCCGGCACCTTCAGCCCTTGCTTTGACATAGCTGACCATGATTGATCCGGTTAAGGCAAGGAATGTTAAAAAGGAATATAAATTTTCAGATCTTTTTATAAAAAAAAGGATTAATCCTGTAAAGATAATAATTTCACTGTATCTATCAAGCGTGGAATCAAAAACCGACCCAAATTTTGATTCTTTTTTTAATAATTTTGCTACCTGACCATCTAAAATGTCGGTAAAAGAAGCCAATAATACAATAAGCCCTGCAATTTGCACATATCCTTTTGAATATAGATATCCTCCTAAAATATTTATGGGAATCCCTGAGATTGTAATTATATTTGGGTTTATTTTTTTTAATGCAATCAATTTTGAAAGAAGATTAAAAACACTTAAAACTTTATTTGCTACTCCTTTTGGAATTAGATTCTCCATTTAAGAAAATAAGAATTAATTTACGAACTTGACTCTTTCAAATGTTTTATGTAATTCTTATTTAAGTCATTCCTGATCCATTTTCTTACGAGGATATTGCCATAGATTCTTAAAAAGATAGTTGTAAAATAATTTTTTGAGAATCTAATTTTCAGAAATAGCTTAATTATCTGAGGAAGAGAATAGAATTTTTTCATTGCCTTGATTGTTTCGGTTTGTAATTTGTATGCAGAAACTTTTAGTGGCTTGAATACAACAAAATGGCCATCATATCTATTCCAAGCTGATGATAGAATTCTTGCTCTCTCTTTAAGAATCTTATATAGGTTAGATCCGGGAATCGGGCAGAGAATTAGAAATTGAATGGTTGTCATTTTAATTTTTAAAACATATTTCAATGTTTTTGAAAAGATAGATTCGTCATCCTCATCAAAGCCAAAAACAAACATTCCATGAACATTTATTTTATGTCTTCTCAATTTTTTTACAGTATTTTTATACTCTGAGACAAGTTGGTTCTTTTTTACTCCTTTTAAGGATTCGGGGTTTATCGATTCAAATCCAACATACACAAAAACGCATCCAGATTCTTTCATTATCTTGAGGAGTTCCTCGTCTTTTGCTGCATCCACTCTTATCTGAGCTGACCATTTTATTTTCAGATTCTCTTCTTTTATTTTTTTTAAAAGTTCTTTCGTCTTCTCCGGATCAATAACAAAATTGTCATCTATGAAGAAAAAATTCTTTCTTTCAGGATAAAACTTTTTTATATCACTTATTACATTTTCTATGTTTCTGATTCTGATTTTTCTTCCGAATAAAGATGTAACAGAACAAAACTCACAAAGATATGGACACCCTCTTGAAAAATAAACTGGAATGGTATGAATTTTTTTGAAGTTTACTATTGAGGAAAAATCAGGAGAAGGAATTTTATCGAGGTCGGTAATCAATGGCCTAAGAGGATTATGGACGATTCTTCCCAATTCATTTTTATATGAAAGTCCTTTTATAGTTTCCAGTGTCCCATCATTTCTTAACGCTGAGATTAGCTCTCTTATTGTTTCTTCCCCTTCTCCCCGTATAACAAAATCGCAGTGCTCAAGAGCCTCGTCCGGTAAGAATGTTACATGGGCTCCTCCCATAACTACTGGAATTCCAAGAGATTTAACTCTATCGGAGATTTGATAGGCTTCGTTTGATGTAGATGTAATCGTAGAGATTCCTACTAAATCTGATTTTTTTATCTCTTCCCAGTCAATCTCAGAAATCTCCTCATAATAAATTTTAGATTCGATTCTCATTTCTTTTAATATTGAAGAAATTATTGGAAGTCCCAATCTGAGAATTTTAGTACCAGTATAGATGTTGAAACTACTGGATTTTGGTTCGATTAGTGTTACTCTTTCTATTTTCATTTTTTTATTATCTTATTATTGAAAAGATAAAGTCAATTAATTTTTAAGGAGATCTCTTTTATATCTACAATGTAAATTATCAAATTTTAAAAAGTTATTTTATTAATACGAAATTACTTTTTCAGAGGCCTATTTAATGTATTTGCTTTTTTAAAATAATGACCCGAGGGAAGTTAGCTAAATCTTTTTCTATTTTTAAAAGTTTCCATTGGTTTGGTAAAAAAGATTTAATGATTTCTCCTTGCTCATTTCCTATTTCGAAAATGAGATACCCCCCTTTTTTTACATAAATAGAAGAATCATTAATTAATTTTTTAATGAAAGATAATCCATTATTTGAAGATACAAGAGTTCTTTTTGGTTCAAATTTTTTAATTTCAGAGGGTAAAGATTTCCATTCTTCGGGAGAGATATAAGGAGG
This sequence comes from Acidobacteriota bacterium, assembly GCA_040756905.1. Classification (NCBI taxonomy): domain Bacteria; kingdom Pseudomonadati; phylum Acidobacteriota; species Acidobacteriota bacterium. Next base: position 71,298 of record JBFLYD010000022.1, on the reverse strand, counting down.
GTTGGATACAATTATATCAATTTTTTCTAAAAATTCTTTTTCGTCCAGGGGTTTCAGAAATCTTCCCTTTAAAAACTCAACTCTATCTTCGACTTTATGCAATTTAGCATTTATTTGGGCGAATTTAATTGCCTTCAATGACACATCAATTCCTATTATTTTAGCTTTGGGCAATTCTCTGGCAATGGATATCGCAATATTTCCACATCCTGTTCCTACATCTACAATAATCCCTTCTTCTTTGCCAAATAATTCAATTGTTTTTTCAACTATTAATTCACTCTCTGGTCTTGGTATAAAAACACCCTTTGAAATTTTAAAATCCAGTGACCAGAATTCCTGTTTCTTTACAATATATTGTAACGGAAATCCATTTTTTCTTTTTTGAATAAATTTCAAGATTTTATCCATCTCCGTTTCTTTTAAATCTTTTTCCATGTTTGCATAAAGATATTCCTTACTTTTATTTAGCACAAACGAAATTATTTGAACTATTTCTCTCCTTGAGGCAAGATGATTATCCTGGTATAAATAGCTTGAAGCTGATTCTAAAAAATCAGCAATGGATGTCATCTTTGATGGAGAATAGAAGAAGAATTTATGCAGGTATTGCGATTGTTTCTTCTAAAGCTTTTGAATTATAAAATTCTGAAAGGGAGTCTATAATTTCATCAAGATTTCCATCCAGGATATTTTGTAGTTTCTGGAGAGTGAGGTTAATTCTATGATCAGTTACTCTCCCCTGGGGAAAATTGTAGGTTCTTATTTTTTCAGCCCTTTCTGCGTTTCCAACCTGCTTTTTTCTATCCTCAGAGATTTTTGCCTGTTGCTCGTTTAAAGCCATCTCGTGAAGTTTGGACCGAAGAATTCTTGATGCTTTTTCTTTATTTCTGTGCTGGGATTTCTCATCTTGACAGCTTACAACAATTCCTGTGGGAATATGAGTTATCCTGATTGCAGTATAATTCCTGTTTACATTCTGACCGCCAGGTCCAGATGCTCCAAAAGCTTCTATTCTTAAATCTTTTGGGTTGATATTGACTTCTATTTCATCTACTTCAGGAAGAACAGCTACAGTAACTGTTGATGTGTGAATTCTTCCTGATGTTTCAGTTTTTGGAACTCTCTGGACTCTGTGGACTCCCCTTTCCCATTTCAATTTTTTCCATACATCTTTTCCTGAGACAGAGATTATCGTTTCTTTTATTCCTCCTATTTCTGAAAGGCTTTCATCTAATATCTCCACTTTCCAGTTATTTTTTTCTGCAAATTTAGTATACATTCTGAAAAGTTCCTGAGCAAAAAGAGAGGCTTCATGACCTCCTGCACCTGCTCTTATTTCAAGAAATACATTCTTTTCATCATTCGGGTCTTTTGGGATTAGCAACATTCTCAATTCCTTTGTTATGTTATTTTCTATTTTTTCAATTTCTTTTAACTCTTCCCTGGCTAACTTTTTAAATTCTTGGTCTGAATTTGGATCTTCGACTATTTCAAGGGCTTCATTTTTTCTCTTCAAAAGGCCTTTGTATTCTTTGTATTTTTTAACTATAGGTTCGAGATAGGATTTTTCTTTCAAAAGAAATACGTATTTTGTATTGTCTGTAAATATTTCTGGAAGGCTCAGTTTATTTATTATTTCTTCATATTTCTTTTCTATTGTTTCTAAATGCTCTATCATTTTAAAGTTTTTCTTTTTTCATATTTTTTCTTAAATTTTTCAACCCTTCCAGCTGAATCGATGAGTTTCTGTTTACCCGTAAAAAAGGGATGGCATTGGGAACATATTTCCACCCTTATCTCTTTTTTTGTCGAACGGGTGATAAAAGTATTTCCACATGCGCAATGAACCACACATTCGACATATTCTGGATGAATGCCCTGCTTCATCTTTCCTCCTATTAAAAATAAATTATATCAAATTTATTTAATCTTATCAAAATAAAATACAATAATTACCTTATTCTACCTCAGATTTAATTATTCTTTGTTCTTTCTTTGTTATAAGTATCTTTTTTTCATCTAAAATGTAGTCATCGAAAACAATGGGAGCTTTTTTCTTTAAAATTTTCAGGATTTTTATAATTGCTTTTCTAATTTCCCACTGGGCTTTAGAATTGCCCCTTAAATCTATTATATGACGCCATTCCCTAAAGTTAGCCGAAACAACTATTTCGCTTTCAATTGCGTTTGGCAATACAAACCTTGCATCTTGCTTTGGAATTCCCAATTCTTTCAATTTTTTGTATGAATCTCGTGATTGTTCAATAAAAGTATTGTAAATTTTTTTAGCTTCTTTATTTTTTTTAATAGAATCAGGTATGATATAATTAAAATTTTCCTCATCAACATATCTCTGACTTTGTTGTGTATAGGAAGCCAATCGATGTCTCACAAGCTGATGGGTAAAGCTTCTTGATCCGCCGGAAATTCTGAATGTGGCGTACGCATGTTCAAGAACGGAGAGATGTCCATTTCTTATTATCATTTTTATAAATTTCTCCGCGGAGTTTCTCCATTTTTTATGAATTTTCCACTTCTTTTTCTCAAAGGAAAATTCATCTCCTTCATTCAAGTTCTTTAACTCAGGAAAATCTTCGGTTCGGAAGATTTTGAATTCTCTTGAATTTTCAGGAGATGCCTCTAAAATTGGAAATTCTGTATACTTGTCAAAAGAAAGATATGAGGTTCTGCCGGCTAATTCAATAACCTTTTCTGGATTTGGAGTAATAGAAATTAATGAAATTTTCACAGTCCTATGATACTTGAAGAATCTTTAAATTATCAAGTTTATTTTAGTAGCTTGATTAATTTATGGATGTGTAATATAAAGTTCTCTTGGAGTAAGGAGGAATAGCTAAATGCTTGAGGCAATGAGGAGAAATTTGAAATCCCTTTCAGTATCGTTATGGATTGTAATAGCTTCGTTTATTTTCTTCATTTTTTATAGCTGGGGAAGCGGAAGATTATCTTTTAATCAGTCAGAAAATTCCCTTGCAGTTGTAGGAAAGAAAAAAATAACAACAGAAGATTTTAAATATAGTCTCCTTTCGCAACTTCAACAAATATCAAGAAATTATAAAGGAAGATTGAAAAGATCACTTATCGAACAATTAAGAATTCCTGAGCAGGTATTAAACCAGATGATCCAGGAAGAAATAGTATTTCAGGTTGCTAAGAAAATGGGTATTTCTGTAACAAAGGAAGAAATAAAACATGCAATTTTAAATAATCCTCTATTTCAGAAAGATGGAAGATTCATCGGTTTTGAAGAGTATCAGAGAATCTTAGCCTACAATAGAATTTCCATAAAGGAGTATGAAAATAGTGTAAGAAAAGAAGCTCTGATGAGAAAATTCTCGGAAATAATTTCATCCGGCATCCCCATTTCTGAACAGGAGATTTTGAACGAGTTTAAAAAAGAAAAAGAAACAATCAGAATGGAATATGCTAAGATAGATAAAAGTAAAATAATTCTTGAAAATGAGCCTTCTCTGAAAGAAGTGCAAGAATGCTTTAAAATTAATAAAGAAAAATTTAGAATTCCCGAAAAGAGAAAAGGAATTTATGTGCTCTTAAATTTTGAGGACTTAAAAAAAGAGATTGATGTTACAGAGGGTGAGCAACTTTCTTATTATGAGGATAATCAGGAACAATTCCAGATTCCTGAAAAAATAAGAGTTTCTCGAATATTTCTGAAAAAAGATGATAAACATCTGGATTTAATCAAAGATAAGACAAACGAGCTTTATGAGAGAGTTAAAAAAGGTGAGGATTTTTCAAGTCTGGCAAAGATTTTCTCCGAGGATGAAAAGGCTTCCTCAGGAGGAGATTGGGGATATACTGAGTGGCATCAACTTTCTTCAGAAGAGCAGAGAAGAATAATGGATCTTCCAGAAAGTGGTGTTTCAGAAGTGTTAGAGATAGAACATGGGTACTCTATTTTAAAAATCACAGAGAAAATTCCTCCAGTGACACGGCCATTCGAGGAAGTTAAATTTCAGATAAAAGAAATTCTCCATTATCAGAAGGCTCAGGAATTGGGAGAAAAGAGAGCTCAGGAAATTTTTAAAGAGACCAGAAAAGAAAAGAGCCTGGAAAGAGTTGCAAAAAGAAAAGGAATTAAAATAAACTGGACAACTTATCTTACAAAAGGTGCTTCATTAGAGGAGATAGATCCTTCAGGATACATAAGCAATACTTTATTTCAAATAAAAAAAGGCGAGATAAGCGAGCCATTTTTTACTTTTAATGGAGCTGTAGTTGTTGAACTCAAAGAGATTCAAAAGGAAAGAGATCCATCATTCCAGGAAGTGAGAGAAAAAGTAAAAATTGACCTGATGGAAAAATTAAAGGATGATCACGCTCTGACAAGGGCAAATTCATTATTTACAGTAGTAAGAAATTCTGAATCTTTCGAAAATGATGTTAAAAAATACAATTTTGAATATTATCAAAAAGATTTCAAAAGAGGAGATTATTTAGAAGGAATTGGAACAATTCCTTCAATTGAAGAAAGACTCTTTGTAATGGACAAAGGAGAGGTTTCTCAGCCATTAAAGTATGAAAATGGATATTTTATCGTGAAAGTCTCCGAAAAAAAGGAATTGGATAAGAATGCTTTTAAAGAAGAAAAAGAAAGAATAAAGAAGACTTTGAAAGAATTAGAACAGAAAAAATTTTACCAGGCTTATTTAGCAAGAATACAGAAAGAACTCCAGGTGAAATTGAATTATGAAGTTTATAAAACTTCCGTTGATGAGATACTCGGAAGATTTTAATTAGGGACACTTCCCAATTTTTTTAATAAATTTTTAGGGTAGTTAAAAATGAAAAATATTAATTTAATTTGTGCTATTAAAAAAATTTGGGAAGTGTTACTAAATTTGTAAAAAGGAGAAAATGGAAAACAAGAAAAAAGGTTTACCTCCAGAAGCATACAGGGAGCTTAAGCCAGGAGAGAAATATATATCTTATGTCCCTTCTGAATCATTAATTCATGAGATAAGCATCCGTTCAGTTACATTGGGTCTTATAATGTCTCTATTTTTTACTTTTTCAGCATCCTATCTTGGTTTGAAAGTTGGTCAGGTCTTTGAAGCTGCGATTCCGATTGCTATTCTTGCTGTTGGTTTTGCAAACTGGTTTAAGAGAAAAAGCACAATCCTGGAAAATGTCATTATTCAATCGATTGGCTCTGCATCAGGAGCTGTGGTTGCTGGAGCAATATTTACAACTCCTGCTTTGTTCATTCTTGATCTGGATGCAAAATTTTCTTACATTTTTTTAGCTTCGTTTCTTGGTGGTTGCCTCGGAGTCTTTTTCCTGATCCCCCTTAGAAAATTTTTCTGCATGGGACAGCACGGAAAGCTCCCTTTTCCAGAAGCAACAGCCACAACAGAAATTTTAGTAGCAGGAGAGGCTGGAGGAGCTCAAGCAAAAGTTTTAGTAGTTAGCATGATTGTAGGAGGAGTTTATGATTTTCTTTCCACATCGATGAAATTATGGAATGAGATGATAACTTTTCAGTGGGTAGAATTTGGGAGAAAGCTTTCAGAAAAAGCAAGAATGATGCTTAAAATAGATGCTTTAGCCGCTATTTTTGGGCTTGGTTATATAGTGGGACTTCGATATTCTGCCGTCATACTGGCTGGAAGCCTTCTTTCAACTTTTGTGTTCATTCCTCTTATATGGTATTTAGGAAAATTTCTCCCAGAGCCTGTGTTTCCAGGAACTATACCAATTTCTTTGATGAATGAGACTCTGATTTTTAAAAGTTACGTTCAAAAAATCGGAATAGGAGCAATTGCTACTGCTGGATTTATTAGCATAATAAAATCTCTGCCGATTCTCATCAATGCTTTTTCTCTGGGAATAAAAGAAATTTTTAAGCGCAGAAAGAAGGAAAGTTTTACTGAAAGAACAAACGTTGATCTGAAGATGTCAACAATTTTAATAGGTTTAATTATTGCTTCAATTTCGATTTTCTTTTTCTTTAACCATCTATCAAACCCAAAAATAGCAATTTTAGGCGTTTTAATCTGTGTGATTCTTAGTTTTCTCTTTACAACTGTTGCTGCCTATGCAATAGCTATAGTTGGAACAAACCCGGTCTCAGGAATGACTCTTGTTACACTGATAATCAGTTCTGTGGTATTGATTGGAGCTGGTCTTTCTGGAAAGGAAGGCATGGCTGTTGCTCTTCTAATCGGTGGAGTTGTTTGCACAGCTCTTTCCATTTCAGGAAGTTTTATCACAGATCTGAAGATAGGATACTGGCTCGGAGCTACACCAAGGAATCAGGAAAGATATAAGTTTTCTGGGACTCTTATAGCTGCATTGGTTGTGGGAATTGCCATATTTTTGCTTGAAAAAACTTATTCATTTAAAAGTGGTATACTTCCAGCACCTCAAGCAAATTTGATGGCAGCGATAATCTCTTCATTAATGGCAAAAGAGCCGATCACCTGGATTTTATACGGTACTGGCGGAGTCGTTGCTTTACTAATAGAGATGTCAAAAGTCCCTGCCCTTGCTTTTGCTTTGGGTATGTACATTCCTCTTGAATTGAATACTCCATTATTCATCGGAGGTCTTGTCTCTTATCTTGTAGGAAAGTCATCAAAGGAAAAAGATACATCTGAAAAGAGAAAAGAAAGGGGAACGTTAATTGCTTCTGGATTTATTGCAGGTGGTGCATTAATGGGAATTATCGGAGCAGTTTTAAAGCTTTTTAATGCTGATAGAGTTTTATCCATAGGAGTTCCTGTTATTTTCAGCGATGGAAGATGGATTGAAGGGACCCCCTATCAATGGTTTACAGATTACGGAGAAATTTTAAGTTTGATATTTTTTGTTCTTTTATCTATCTGGGTTTATAGAGATTCTAAAAAAGCTAGTTAATAATTTGGGCAGCAAAGGTGACCAAGCTATGATAAAGAGGTCAACCATCCCCTTCGCTCAGATCTCCTCGCATGAAAATCAAAAGAAAAAAGTTGTGGCACTTAAAATAAAAAATTACCTTTTAAGTGCCACAATACTCGGAGATATGTCGCTCAGAAGATGGCTGCTCTCTTCATTTAATTCCGTGTTCTTGAGTCCCATTATATCAAAAAAATTCTTTAAAAAAATTTCTCTTTCCAGAAACTTTGACTGCTCAAGAGATAATTAAAATGGCGATTTGTTTAAATTGCAGAAGAGAGTCACCTATAATTTCTGAGTATTTAAAGTTGTGCCTGGATTGTATAAGAAATAATTTTGAGAGAGTAAAACCTTTAATTGACAGAGCCCATTCAGAATCGAGAAAAAAATTTAATCTTCCTCCTTTTCCACCGAAAAAAGAAGGCGGAAAGAAATGTAAGGTTTGTGTCAATCAGTGTATTTTCTCAAAGGATGAGTCAGGATATTGCGGATCATTAGAATTAGGAACACTTGACTATTATTATGATCCTCTTCCAACCAATTGCGTTGCTGATAAAGTTTGTGAAGGGACTAAAAAATTTGGAATGAAAAATCTTGCAGTTTTTTATAGATCCTGCTCATTTAACTGTCTTTTCTGTCAGAACTGGCACTTTAAAAATTCAAGATATCGAACTAAAACTATTCCATCTGAGGAATTTAAAAATTTGATCGATAAAAATACTTTCTGCGTCTGTTATTTTGGAGGAGATCCAACCCCTCAAATTGTTCATTCAATAAGAGCTTCAAGGGAAATATTAAAAAATAAAAAAGCAACTATTTGCTGGGAGACAAATGGTTCAATGAACTCAAAAATTGCAAGAAAAATTGCAGAGATTTCTTGGAGTAGTAATGGATGGATAAAATTTGATATCAAAACTTTTGATACTAAATTGAATTATGCTTTATGTGGAACGAACAATGAATGGACTCTTGAAAATTTTTCGATGTTGGCTGAATTAAAGAAAGAGTACGGATTGAAGAAGGGTTTGATTGCAAGCACACTCTTAATCCCTGGATACATAGATGAAGAAGAGATATATAAAATTTCAAAATTCATTTCAGACCTTGACAGAGATATTCCCTATGTTCTCCTTGGGTTCTCTCCTCATTTTTTCTTTTACGACCTTCTGAGATCATCAAGAATGCAGGCATTCAAAGCAAAAGAAATCGCAGAAAAAAATGGCTTGAAAAATGTTTACTTAGGCAATGTATTTTTATTAAGTTAATAGAAAAAATGCTTACTTCTTGGTTGAAATTATGTTTCTAAATCAATATAATCCAATAAGGTCATATTGTGGAGGAGATAATAATGCGTCATTCTAAATTATTATCAGCTGCGGAAAAGGCAGTTGTCCATGCCCTTAAGATAAAGGAAGGAGAGAATTTTCTATTAGTTACAGATAAACAAAAAATGGAAATTGCAGAAGCTTTAGCATACTGGGCTAAAAAACAGAAAGCAGAGATAACAACTTATTTAATGATAGAAACCCTAAGACCCATAAAAAAAGAAACAAAAATTTTTGAAGAAATAATTAAGATAGCGGATGTTACTGCCTATTTGCTCGATAGTAGAATTGAAGAGAAGCCATTCAGAGGATTTATGGTTAAGATGGGTTCTCAATACGGAAGAATATGTATGATGCCAGGTATAACAAAAGAGATGATGGAAAGGCTTGTAAATATTGATTTTGAAGAGATGGATAAGTTTACAAGAAAAATAATTGATGCGATGAGAGAAGCAGAAGATGTAGTGATTGAGAATCCATTTGGAACAAGATTAGAGTTTTCAGTAAAAGGAAGGAAATGGGAAAATGACAACGGAGATATATCTCAGAAAGGAAAACATGGAAATCTTCCAGCTGGAGAGTGTTACACTGCCCCTGTAGAGGAAACTTTTAATGGAAAGATGGTGGTAAGCCTTATAGATAATAAGATAGGAAAAGGAATTATGGAATTTAAGGAAGGAAAACTAATCAGATGGAGCGGAAAAGGAATATTGGATATTATCAAAAATATCGGAGATGATCCCTCAGGGTTCATAGTAGGAGAATTTGGGATTGGAACAAACAAAAAAGCAAAGATATGCCCTAATATGCTCGAAGCAGAAAAGGCATTTGGAACAATACATGTAGCAATTGGCGATTCATATGGCCTTGGTAAAAATTCTTCAAAACATCATTATGATTCTCTTGTAGAAAAAGTTACAATAAAAGCTAAGGGTCGCTTCATTGCAAAAAATGGAAAATTCTTAATTTGATTAAATCAGGTCTCCCCATCCTTATAAAAATTGGCTAAAAGATTATCAAATTGGAGGAGAATATGAAGAGAGAAGTTTCTGTTTTTAAACTATTTTTTCTTTTTATTGCTACTCTGACAGTAATTTTAATCTATTCTGATGAAAAAATTCCTGCACCAAAAGAAATTTTAGGGTTTGAGCCTGGAGAAGATTTTAAGCTTGCTAAATGGAATCAGATTCTTGACTATTTTGATAGCCTGGATAAAGCCTCAGATAGAATTGAAGTGATTGACCTTGGAAAATCGACTTTAGGCAGGAGGTTTATTTTTGCAGTTATTTCAAGTTCTGAAAATTTAAAAAATTTAGATAGAATTAAAGAAATTCAGAGAAAACTTCAGGATCCAAGAAAGACTGTTGAGGAAGAAGTTGAATCTTTAATAAAAGAAGGAAAAGCAATTGTAGCAATATCTTGTGCGATTCATTCTACTGAAATTGCTTCAACACTGTTTTCTATGAGGCTTGCATATAGACTTGTCTCTTCGAACGATCCTGAGGTCTTAAAGATTTTGAACAATACAGTTTTATTACTCGTTCCGTCAGTAAATCCAGATGGAATTGATATGGTTGTAGAGTGGTACTACAGGAATTTGGGAACCCAGTATGAGGCTTCTTCCATGCCCTGGCTCTACCATTACTATACAGGACATGATAATAACCGAGATTGGTTTATGATCACCCAAAAAGAAACTGAAATGTGGACAAAAATATTGTATCGAGAGTTTTTCCCTATAGTAGTCTGGGATGTTCATCAAATGGGACAGAGAGGGCCCAGGCTTTTTATCCCACCTTACTATGATCCGACAAATCCCAACATTGAACCTCTTCTCCTAAGAGAGTTAAATCTTCTTTGCTCAGAAGCTGCCTTTGAATTTACTAAAAGAGGGAAAAAAGGAATTGCAACCAATATGATTTTTGATAGCTGGTATAACATGGCAAATAGAGCAGCTCCTATAAGACACAATGCAATCGGAATTCTAACAGAGGCTGCCTCATGTAACCTTGCCTCTCCTTTATTTTTGAGAAAAAGCGACCTTCAGGATAGAGGAAGGGGAATATATAGCATGGATATTCAATCTTCATATCTGGAACCATGGGAAGGAGGATGGTGGAGATTGAAAGATATAATTGAGTACGAAGAGATTTTTGCGGATTCAATATTAAGGAGAATTTCTGAGGATAAAGAAAAATATATGTATAATTATTATAGGTTTGCATTGAATCAAATTGAAAAAGGAAAGTCAGAGCCTCCATATGCTTACATTATTCCAAAAAATCAGAGAGATTTGCCGACAGCGATAAAATTGATAAATGTTCTTCAAAGAGGTGGAGCAGAAGTTTATGAAGCAAAGAAAGAGTTTGAAGCAGATGGAATTGAATTTCCTTCCGGTACATTTATAGTTCCTCTCTCCCAGCCATATCGATCATTTATAAAAGACCTTCTGGAAATGAAGCAATACCCTGCAAGGGATTTAGGTGGTGGCAGATTGGAATACCCATATGATGAGTCTACCTGGACACTTCCTCTACAGATGGGGGTTAAATGTATTGAAATTAAAAAACCTTTCAGTGCTGAGCTCCAAATTTTACCCTATGGATATAGCTTGCACGGAAAAATAAAGATTAAAGGAAAGAGATATTTTCTGTTGAAAAATCAGACAAACGAGGAATCAACCCTAATTAATCAGCTTCTTAAGAAAAATTATAATGTTGAAATAGCTCTGAATGAATTTTCTGTTTCAGGAGAGAAATTCAATCGCGGCACTGTTATTATTCTAAATAAAGGTGAGGTGGATAAATTGTTGATAGATTTTACAAAAAGCATACCAGTTGAAATTCTTGGAACAGATGAATTACCAAGGACAAAAACTTTAAAGATGAAAAATAAAAGGATAGGAGTGTATCAGTCATTCGTTCCAAATATGGATGAGGGATGGCTCAGATTTGTCCTTGAAAAATTTGATTTTGAGTTCAAAGTTGTACAAAACAGCGAAATAAAGGCAGGAAATTTAGCAGAAAAGTTTGATGTAATAATCATTCCACCCATGCCATTAAAAATAATTCTTGAGGGAAAGGATAAGGGAGAAGTGTCTCCAGAATATGCAGGAGGTATTGGAATTGATGGCACAATTAATATAAGAGATTTTGTAAGAAACGGAGGAAAATTAATTACAATCGGTAGTTCTTCTGATCTTCCTATCGAATATTTTGGGATAGATGTTTCAAATGCATTGAAAAAAGAGCTGGAGAAGCCGAGAAATCAAAGAAGTTTTTTCTGCCCTGGCTCAATTTTTATTAATGAGTTGACTCATTCGACTCCAGTAGCATTTGGATTGCCTAAGGAGATTTCTATTTTTTACAATGAGGAGCCAGTCTTTGAAGTTAAAAAAGGTACTTCAGTCATGAAATTCCCTGAATTCAATTCATTGTTAAGTGGAATTGTAAAAGAAGAAAAAATGATTCTTGGAAAAAGCACTTTTGTTGATGTTCCCTATGAAAAAGGTAATGTTATCTTGATAGGATTTGATGTATTGCACCATGCTCAATCGCACGGCACTTTCAAATTACTCTTTAATGCCATACAATACTAAAAGATTTGATTAAATAGAAAGTCTGAAACGTAAGCATCTCTTTTTTTCCGTGATAGCAATTACAGGGGGTAGGATCGACTTTATCCGTAAATTCTATGAAACTTTTGAGTCCCCCTCACCTAAATCCTTTCCCCTAAGGGGAGAGGTTGGTGAGGGGGATTTTTTTCTCTTCAATCATGGAATTAGAGATCCTTCCCTCTGAAATTAAGTATTATAATTAAATTAATTGTTATTCTTCTAAAAGAGTAGTGAAGTAGTCATGATGATCTTCTTCATCTGATAGGATAGATTCGAAAAGAAATTTAGTGGTTATGTCTCCTTCTTTTTCTGCCAATCTTATTATTTCTTTATACATTGAAATTGCTTCTTCCTCAGCTTTAACATTGTCTTTAACCATATCTTCCAATTTTTTGCTTAATTTTATGGGTGCAGGTTCAGTAGTTGGAGTTCCTCCAAGATAGTATAATCTTTCAGCAATTGCTTCAGCGTGCTTCATCTCTGTTATAGCAATTTTTTTAAAATCATCCTTTACTGCAGCACCTTTGGTTCCAGCCCACATTACATGTTGCCACATGTATTGAATGCTCGCTTGCATCTCGCTTGAGATAGCCTCGTTTAATTTGTCCAGCAATTCTTTACCCATTATTCCCTCCTCTTAAAAAAGCTTTTTATTATAACACAGATGTCAAATCATAGGATATTTTTTAAAATTTAACATAAGATTTAGAGGCAGTACCGCATACAGGGCACTTATTCGGCAAGTTTTTTTCTACTGTATGTCCACATACAGAACAGACATAAATATCTTTTTGTTCGATATCTTTTCCTGCTGATGCAATATCTTTTGCTTTTTCATACATGTACTTATGAATCTTTTCTGCTTCAAGGGCATAAAAAGTGCTTCTTTCAGCTCCTTTTTCTTCCTGGAATTTTGCTGTTTCATTAAATGCAGGGTACATTTCTGTTACTTCATAAGTTTCACCATCGATTGCAGCTTGAAGATTGTTAATAGTATCTTTGGCTTCGCCAAGTTCTTTTAAATGATTTTTTGCGTGGACAAATTCTGCGAAAGCTATAGCTTTGAATAATTTAGATATGTTTGTCAGTCCTTTTTTATCAGCAATCTCAGAAAAAATTAAATACTTCATATGAGCTTGGCTTTCACCTGCAAATGCATCTCTTAAATTTTTTTCAGTCATTTTTTTCATTTTAATCCTCCTAAAAAAATTATATTCAATTTATCATTTCCTTTTTTCTTTGCATTTAGGGCAGAAACCATGAAATTCTACATGTTTACTCTTTATCTCGTAGCCAGGAAGCTTTAAACTTACATTCACATCATTAAAGATGTCAACAACTTTGCCACAGAGGAGACATATAAAATGATTGTGAGGAGTTACATTTGGATCATATCGTTTCCTTTCCGGGTCAATACTAAGCTCAAGAATCTCTCCCTTTTCATGTAAAGCTTTCAGTGTATTATAAACTGTAGCAAAAGAAATTGATGGATATATTTTTGATATTGCATTATATATATCCTCAGCTGAGGGATGGGATGTATTACCTTCTAAAAATTTCACGATGGCAATTCTCTGAGGAGTTGCCTTTAGGTTTATCCTTTTTAATTTATTTATAATCATTTTTAATTAAAAATAATTTTAATTAATAAATTATTTCTTGTCAAGTGCCTTTGAAAAAATAGTATTTTTAAAAGGGGTCAACCATCCCCTTCGCTCAGATCTCCTCGCATCAAAATGAATATATAGGAGACTATTTTCACGCACTTCATATTTCTTGACTCAATTAAAATAGTTAGATTAAGATAAGCTTCATGGATATGTATTCCAATGTAAGTAAGAATTTTAGATATAAGATAAGATTTAAAAAAAATATTCCAGTTATATTTTTTTTAATGTTTTCTCTTTCTCTTTTGCCAGCTTTCGTTTTAGTGTGCTGTCCCATAAATTTCTTCCCTCTCAATCAGTTTCTCATAAAGCACACTGATAAAAATAACGAAATGCAATTAAGTGACATGACACTAAAATGCACTGAAGTCCAAACTAAATTGGAGAAGAATTTCATAAAAACTTTTGAAATAAAAAAGGACTTTCTGTACTTTAGCAGAAATATTATAAGGAATAATTATTTTGACCAGATAGGAAGAAAATTTGCAATACTGGGGTATGAAAATGGGAATTTTGAAGTCTGGGGGTTTCCTTTTAAGATACTGAGGGATTTTGAGCTATCTTTTGTTTTCCCTGATAAAGCTAATCCTGAACCTGGAGAAAAATTCATAAAGACATTTGAGACAACTCCAGAAGTAAAAATATTAACCTATGCCAATCAATACTTTACCCTTAAAGAGATTTTCATTGTTCCAAAATCATTTCCAGGTGCAATAATTTTATTGAATTTTTATACGGTCAGGCCTTTGACAGTGATAGTTAATTTTATCCCGGTTTTACAACCTATGTGGCCTGGATCTTTAGGAGGACAGTATTGTTTCTGGGATGATAAATTAAATGCATACATAATTTCTGAAAGCAGAAGAAAATTTAATGCGGTTATTGGCTCTCCCTCAGGAATAAGGATTTCGTCACCTCCTGCTCATCAATTTTCTGATGCACCCTATCAGTTTAAGATTGAACTGCCTGCGAATTTAAAAGGAGAGTATTTTATTCCAGTAGCAATTACAGGAGGAATGCATACAAGGGATGAAGCAAGAAAATTTTACGAAGAATTGATAAATGAACCAGAGAAATTTTATAAAGAGAATCTGAATTATTACGATAATTTTAATAAAAATGCTCTCAGAATAGAAACTCCTGATAAAGATTTAAACCTTGCCTTTCTCCTTGCTAAGCTTGCTCTTGATTCTCTTTTTATTGAAAATCCAGATTTAGGCGAGGCTCTGGTGGCAGGTTTTGGAGCCTCTGGAGGAAGCGGTAGACCAGGGTTTGGATGGTATTTTGGAGGAGATTCGTTTATAAATTCATTTTCTTTAAATTCTTTTGGAAACTTTATGCCTGTAAAAAAATCTCTTGAATTTTTTAAGAGATATCAGAGACAGGATGGGAAAATTACCCATGAGATATCCCAGTCTGCAGGAATGATAAAGTGGTTTGAAGAATATCCATATGCTTTTATTCATGCGGATACAACTCCATTTTATATTTGGTCATTCTATGATTATGTTAGAACTTCTGGAGATGTAGAGTTTCTGAAAGAAAGCTGGGAATCTATAAAAAAGGCTTTTCACTGGTGTATTTCAACAGATGAAAACAGTGATGGCCTTATGGATAATAAAAAAGCTGGTCTGGGAGCTCTTGAATTTGGTCAGATGATAGGTGTTTTGACTGATGTATATCTGGGTGGAATCTGGGTAAAAGCCCTTGATTCATTTATCAGGATGTCTGAAATTATCGGAGACAATGATTTAAAAAGCAAAGCTGAAGAAATTTATCAAAAAGCCTCAGAAAATTTAAAGAATAAATTCTGGGATGACAAGAAAGAATCGTATATATATGCAATCGGAGAAAAAGAAGAAAAAATTTCAGCAATAACTCCTTGGCCTTCCCTTGCCATATCTTTTGGATTACTTGAAGGAAAAAAATTATTAAAGACTATAGAAAAAATGGCCTCATCAGAAATTTCAACTTCATGGGGATGCAGGGTTCTTAGTAAGTACAATGAGATATATGATCCGCTGAATTATAATTATGGAGCTGTCTGGCCTTTTATCACAGGTTTTGTTTCTCTTTCAATGTATAAATTTCATCAGAATTATTCTGCCTATTTTCTTTTAAAGGGAGCGATAAGGAATCATTTAATGTTTTTTTACGGGGGATGTCATGAAGTTTTCTCTGGTGAAAATTTCATTCCCCTTAATGAATCTGTTCCCCATCAGGGTTTTTCATCGAATGGATTTTTATTACCTTTGATAAAAGGACTTCTGGGGTTATCAGTGGATTCATTAAAAAATGTTGTTCATTTCAATCCACAGATTCCAGAGGAATGGAAATTTTTGAATGTGGAAAATGTTAAAATAAATGATAACAGATTAAGCTTATATCTGAAAAAACAGGATGGAAAAATTAATTTAAAAATATTAAAAAATGGCGATGATAGAATAGATTTTCAATTTTCTCCATTTTTTCCATTTGGAACTAAAATTTTAAAAGTTAAACTGAATGATAAAGACATCCCATTTAAAATAAAAAATTTATCAAGTGGGATTTCGCCAGACATAAAATTCTCTTCGGATAAAAAAGATATCTTGGAGATACAGTTTACAGAAGGCCCTGTAATATTAGTTCCAGAGGAAAAAATTCAAGTTGGAGATACAGATAGATTTCTAAAAATTACTGGAATTTATGGAAAGGGGAAAAAATTGGAAATATTATTTGAAGGAATATCAGGAAAAGAATATTTTTTAAAAATA
>JBFLYD010000022.1:35000-55003 GCA_040756905.1 Acidobacteriota bacterium | reverse complement strand
AATTTTAAAATGATTGATAAGGTAGAAAATGCAGTTATGATTAATGACAATCTTAAATTTGATTTTGATAAAAAAGAACTTAATGAATTTCAAAAGAAAAAGATTATTATTTATTTAAAATAATATCAGGAGAAATACAATGAGAATACAATTTTTTATACGAAAAGGCTTAATGTGTTTAGTTTCATTATTATTTTTGATTAACTTTAATTTATTTTCAGAAAGAGTTGAATATCCACGGGGGGAAAAGAAGAATCTAAGTGAGACAAAGCTTGTCTCTAGAGAGAGAATTTTAATAGATGCCCTTGATGCTGACTCTTGGGCGGGAATTGTTTTTGCAACTAAGGAAGATAGTGTATTTGCATTTAGATTTGGAATTTATTATCAGGGAAGAATAATAGATGGGAGAAGCGTATTTTATTCCATAAGTAAGGTTGGACCTCATTCTCCTGATGGAACCTATGCAGAGGTTGAATTTGATGCTGGGGTAAATATCGATGTTTTCTCAACAAGAGAGGAAATTCGTGCTCTTTCTCCCGTAGATCGAGAGGACAAAGAAAAATTTAAGGATAGAACTGTTTTGATTCAATGGACAAAAATTGACCCTTTAACTGTAATAGGGAAGGTGAAGATTCCAAAAAATTCATCTCTTCTTATTACGGCATATTTTCCATGGGATTATAAGGGTAAATATAGATATATAAGAAAATCCAATGTAATTACAGGTAGTTCGAACATTTCTTCTGGATTTTCTAAATTTGTAATCTCTACCTCAATAAGACCCTCGCGTTATGGACAGTTTGATAGCTTTGATTCCATTTATGATGCTGTTAAGAAAGACAGCCCTGAAAAATTTATACATAAAACCCGAGAACCCAGCCCTTTTTTGACATTAATGTATGATACAAAAGAGGAAAGAACTCTTTATTTCACAGCTAAAATAGGAAAAATTTTGCAGGCATTGATCGATGAAAGCAAAAAGTTAACAAACATAAATTTTATTAATCAAAATCTCGAAAGGTTTAAACTTAGCTATGAAAAAAATCGTGTAAAAACTACTGGTTTATTTGACCAGACAGCTGAAGCTCTGACTAATAATCTTTACTGGATGACTCTTTATCATCCTGAATTGAAGCAAACTTACATTCCAGCTGGAAGAAGATGGATTTTTCCGGATCGGGATGGAAAACCGATGAAGTGGACGATATTCGAATGGGATGGGTTCTTTAACGCACTGGAGGTTTCTTTGGAGAGTAAAAAACATGCAATTGATATGTTAAAAGCAGTTCTTCAGACTCAGTATGAGGATGGAAACATACCAAACTGGCGTGGAGAGGTCTGGGGAACAAATGACAGAACTCAGCCTCCTGTTGGAGGATATTGTACATTGAAGATTTTTTATCGGCTTAATCAGGATTTAAAGATTCTGAAGTTTGCATATCCTTATCTGAAGAAATGGCACAGTTTTTGGAAAACAGTTGTCGAAACAGGATATCCAAGAAGGGATGGAAATAACGATGGTCTTCTTGAATGGGGTTCTGAAAATCACAAAAATATTTTCAACATGGAAAAAGCAGAAGGGCTACAGAGAGCAATGTGGGAGTCAGGAATGGACGACTCACCTCTATGGGATGATACAAAATATATAGAAGAAAGATGGACGTTGAACATGAATTGTCTTGACTTAAGTAGTCTTTATGCGCTCGATGCATTGTGTCTTTCTGAAATGGCCAAACATCTTGGACTTAAAGAAGATGAAGAAATGTATTTAAGAGAATATGAAAATTTAAAAGAATTGATTAATGAAGTAATGTGGAATGAAGCTGAGGGTTTTTATTTTGATAAATATTGGGATGGAAAATTTTCCTCAAGAAAAGCTGCTTCAAATTTTTATCCACTTTTAGCCGGTATCGTTCCAGAAGACAAGATAAAAAGAATGATAAAGCATTTATTGAATGAAAAAGAGTTTTGGGGAGAATATATATTGCCGACTATATCAAGGGATGACCCTGCATTTAAAGACCAGCAGTACTGGAGAGGGACAATATGGCCTCCTACTAATTATTTGGTTTATCAGGGTTTGAAGAGATATAGGCTTGATGAGATTGCATCTGAATATGCGGAAAAAAGCGCTAAGCTTTTCATTAAGAGTTGGAGAAAATATCAGCTCTGCAGAGAAAACTATGATTCAAGAACAGGCGAGGGAGGTGGGCAGAGATACCAGAGCTGGGGGCCACTTTTTTCTTTAATTGCCCTTGAAGAATTTTTTGATTATGAACCATGGGCAGGAATACGATTCGGTTCTTTGGGAATAAAGGAGAGAAGCACTGTTTTCAATCTTCCTTATATGAATCGTAAATATGATATAACAATTGGACCTGATATCACAGAGGTAAAAGAAGATGGAAGATTAATTTTTAGGGCAAATAAGGATGCGGTAATAAGAAACTTTATAAATGAAAAAAGTAGGATGAGCTTTGAAATCAAGATAAATTCAAATGCCAAATTAGAAATAAACAGAAAAGGGCTTCAAAATGTAGGAGTAAGAAAAGATGATAAAACCATCTTTGAAAAAAAATTTCCTGAAGATTTAAAAATAATTAAATTAGAACCAGGCATTTACTCGATTGAAATAACTTAGCTTCTAACTAAATGATCAAATCAGTATAAATTTTTGATTCTTAAAACCCAACTTTAATCCCTATCCTCCAAATTAAACTGTCAAGTTTAAATTCAAATGGACGGACATTTTCTAACCAAGATGGTTCTGTCTCATTAAATATGGCGCGATGATAGATATTCCCATTCAATCTATAAGTTCCATACCAAAGGGCTTGATCTTTTGTTGTTCCTGAGTATTGTTCACTATGATCAGTCCAGATTATCGACTCCTTCCATTTTGTCTCTCCTTTTATTTCATCAAATTTTACTAACCTATAAAGGGCATCAATTGTCAAAGAAATATTGGAAAAGAGTTTTATTTCTGTTCCTCCACCGAAATGAAAACCAAGTTTACCAGATTTTGCCTCTAAGGTTGATGAAGAGGTATACTTATAGTCTTGTCTCCCTGGAGAATTTGGCCAGGAATGACTGCCTTCATCAGCAAATTTGAAAGTGGAGATATAATAGCCCGCCCCAGCCATAACATTGATATCTAATATGTTTCTTACGGGTATTAAAAAATTACCTGTTAATGTAAGGGGAATGATATTAGACTTTATCTCAATGGAATGGTTAAGAGTGTCAGTACCAAGAGTGTCTTTATAGTCGTAAGTCACACTTGAGCTCTGTTTCCAGGATTTTGCAAGGTAGCCAATGCCTATCCCAAGGGAAAATCTTGGAATAAGGTTAATTGAGGCCTCAAGGTTTATTTCAGGTGTGGTATGAGTAAATTGGTAATCACTTTGGGCTTTATAATTGGGCTGGCCATTGAGCCAATTAAAATATTCAGTTTCACTTCTAAACCATTCCTTCAAATCGCCACCCTTTAAAATATAACCCATCCCACCAAACAATTTAATAGAGAACTTAGGCGTAATTTTTTGAGAGAATTTAATGATATTTTGTTGAGCCACCAGAGAAGCTGAATTTAATAAAATGAGAAATAATGTAATGAACAGAAACCTTTTTAAATTCATGAGAGCCTCCTTTTTCATATCTATTTTCAATCCTTCTCAGCATTATTAAAGTAAAAATGAAGCTAAAAGATTATTGTTATCACTATGCGTTTTATATTAAAAGGATCTGCATGGTCTGCATTGATTGTAGCAGAGTTGAAGATTTTTGTTCCATAGGGAGTGTTCGCTTTTACCCTTGCTGTGAAACTCACTCTTCCTCCGCTATTAGAATCAACATTACCGATATTCCAGGTGATTTTATTTCCAGAAAGAGTTCCACCATTCTGAGGCTGTATATTCTCAAGGTTTGAATCAACTACATTAATAATCGTGACGCCTGTTCCATTTCCACCTGTATTCTTGTAATCGATTGTGAAGGTGAGGGGTTGTCCTGGTCTTACAGTTATTCTATCCACTTCCTGGTAGTTATATTTAACATTGGAGAAGTTGGGTCTTCTCTCTACCATCCAGTTTTCAGGGTATTTACCAAAAATTGATTTATAAACTTCTGATCCCATTTCCATCGTCCAGAAAGATTTTTCGTAGTCGAGGGTAGTGAGATCCACACCCCAATTCCTTTTAAATGCTTCTTGGAATAATCCAGATATTTCACCTTCGTTTCGACTGGTAATGACATTCCATACAGGAATTGGATCGCCATCATTATCAGAACTTAATATCTTGGGTCGGGGTATGCTCTCAAGATACTCTATTATCAATTCGCCCCTGTGAGTTCTTTCGTAAAGGGCAGATCTTCCCCAGATAAAGTGAGGCTCATGCACATCACAATAAATATAATAAAGAAGTGGAGCTTCAGTGGTGAGAGTAGCAATTTTATTTGGGAAAAGCTTCTTTACCAGATTATATTCCCACTTGAGAAAATCCCCATATACATTCATATCTTTAGTTGAGTCTGGATACCCTTCATTAACGAGATCTATTATTATATTGTCATAAGGGTTTAACTTCTCTGCTAACCATTTTATGTATAACTCAAAGTAGGTTCTTTCTACTCGGTATGGATTCCATGGGAGTCCTCCGTAATTGCCATCAAATCCCTGGATGTTATTGGCAGGGTTGAAAGGATGGTAGTCCCATTCAAATCGGTAAGCAAGCGTGTCAAATATGCAAATATCTACTGTAATTCCATAATACTTTGCCGTTTCAAAAAACCATTTTAACCTTTCTTCATATTCCTGGGAGAATTGAGTAAGGTCAAAAATTTTTCGGTTATTGCTTTCTTCTCTTACTACTTTCCAGGGAAGGTACGTATTTGGAAATCCACTAAATATCAAATCCCCATATTTGTAAGGTCCATAAAAAAAGCTATAAATCCTGACCCAGTTTGCACCTCTGTAGGCATTCTCTCTAAAGAAGTCTTCAACATACTTTTTTGAGAAATTTTTGTTTATTAGAAGGTCATACTGGGAGACTCCAAAATATACTTTATCTTCTCCGAATGAAAAAAGTCCTAAAACAAAGAATAACATTGCTAAGACAAAAAATCTTTTCATCATATGTGCCCTCTTTTCATTTTTAAAATCTGTATTATAAATAAACAAATGAGGGATGTCAAAAAAATCTCGAACTTTCATAAGCTTAAGTACAATTTACAGGCTATGCTTACAAGAGGAGAATCAGTAAAAAGAGATGCAAAATTAGGAATGATAGGAAATTATTTTGAACGCAAGGTTATCCTAAAGGCTATTGATTAGAGAAAAGAAAAAGTTGAATTTTCTGGGATTAAAATAAAAAATAATACAAAATAAAAAAATACGAAAAAATTTATAAATAAAACGAAACTTTTAGTTGTTGTTTTTGAATAAATCTAATGGCATCGATAATAAAGAATAAGGATCAATTTGACTGTCATATAATTTTACTCCCCAGTGAAGGTGAGGGCCTATTGCTCTCCCTGTTGCTCCTACTTTGCCTATAATATCTCCTTTTTTTATAAATTCATCTTTTTTTATGTTGAATGAAGATAAATGACAGTATAATGTGTAGAGACCTTTTCCGTGATCAATGATAACTGTATTTCCTGAGAAATAGAGTTCTTGAGCTAAAACTACCTTTCCATCATTGGAAGCTTTTATATCATCTCCATGCTTGGAAATTAAGTCTTCTCCACTGTGAATAGATCTGTACTTTCTGTTAAATATTCGCCTCTCTCCGAAATTAAATTTTCCTTTTCCTTCAAGGGGAGTTATAAAATTACCATTTATAAACCAGTTCGGCGTTACAGTTTTCCAGATAGAATTAAGAATTTCCTTTTCCTTTTTGATTCTTTCCAAAGCCTCAGGAGGCGGCACTACATACTTTTCGTCTACCCATAATTTTTTGAGAGGAAATTTCTTGCCTAAAATTCTAATGGATTTTTCAATTTTGAAATTCTCACCTTTTTTTGTGTTTAAATAAATAATCATCTTGTAAATGCCTGGTTTAGTTTCTAAATCAATTCCTATTAAAATAATAGGTGTAAGATTCTCATATTCTCTGATCGTTGAAAATACCCTGTTAAAGATGTAGACTTCAACCGAATTTATATTTTCGCTATTGTCAATATTAATGAGTAGAATTTCCCCAGGATGAGTAGCTCTATATTGAAGTTTAACGGTGAATAGCTTATTTGTCTCTAATATTTCGGTCTGATAAGCAATTCCTTTAATTGAGCAGGAAAATATAAAAATCAAAAAATATATTTTTAATTTTTTGTTATTCATTTTTTATTGATGATTTATAAGTTTTGCTCCATCTTCGATTGAAACAGGAATTATTTCAGGAAAGAGTCCAAATTTAGCTTTATATTCATTACTTATTTTCTCTATAAATTCTTCCTCTGAACTTATATCGAGAAGACTCACAGTGCATCCTCCAAATCCAGCTCCAGTCATTCTTGATCCATAACCCCCTTTTGTATTCATTGCTGTCTTCACTATTAGATCAAGTTCTTTACAACTCACTTCATAATTTTCCTTTAATGAAAGGTGAGATTCATACATGTATTTCCCGAACTTTTTAAAATCATTTACTTTTAATGCCTCAATTGAATCTAAAACCCTTTCATTTTCATAAATCACATGCTTACATCTTTTTTTTACATTTTCAGGTAAATTATCCTTATATTTTTCAAAATTTTCTGAAGTTACATCTCTCAGTGCTTTTATTTCTGGTATAAAGTTCTTTAATATTTTTACTCCTTCCTCACATTCTCTCCTTCTTATATTGTATTCAGAATCAACAAGGCCTCTTTTTACTTTTGTGTTAACGATGATAAATTTTTTGCTTTTCAAATTTAATGTTATTAATTCATAATTCAAATTTCTGCAGTCAAGAAAAAGAGCATTATCTTTTTTACCAAGAATTGAGATGAATTGATCCATAATTCCGCATTTCATTCCCACAAATTCATTCTCAGCTCTCTGGCATAAAAGAGCCATTTTAGTGTTTTCAATTTCTAAATTGTTTATTGTTTTAAATGCAAGCGCTGAAGCAACTTCAAGAGCAGCAGAAGAACTTAGTCCAGAGCCAATGGGAATATTTCCTTCAATTAATGCATTCATTCCTTTTAATTTATATCCTTCTTTTTTGAGAAAATGAGTCACTCCTCTAGTGTAATTGCTCCATCTTGCATTTTCTTCAAAAGAAATATCATCGAGAGAAAAAATTGATTGTTGGTTGAAATTCAGGGAATGAAGATAAATGAAGTTATCCTCTCTTTCTGAAAAAGCCATCAGGATATTTCTATCGATTGCAACAGGAAAAACAAAACCATCGTTATAATCGGTATGCTCGCCAATTAAATTGACCCTTCCAGGGGCACATACAACCCTTATATTTGAGTCTCCATAAATTTCTCTAAATTTATTTATTGTTTTCCCTATCCTTTCTTTTAGCATTTTTTAAACCAAGTGTGCTGATCCATAAATATTTTCGAAAATAGACATTCTTTAATAAAGCACACTGACACTAATTTATATAACAAATACAAATAGTATCTCAAGCATTTTTACGCTTTTTGCGAGAGCCCAGAAAAAGTGATTTATTGTCAACCTGAACTTGTTTCAGGTTCTCATAATCCATTGATTTTATTAGATGCTGAATCAAGTTCAGCATGACATTTTGCGCTATAAAAGGGGTTTTTCAGGGCTTTCTTTGTAATATTTTTTTCAATTGAAGAGGGGAACCATGCCCGCTCCGCATTTGTGACGGTTTTCAGGAACCTTCGGTTTCTCCGCTACCCTTCCTGCTCACTTATATATGTTCAGTTAAAACTTGATTTTGTAATGAGAGATTTATAAGCTTAAAATAATATGAGTTTTTGGAGGAAAAATGAAAAAAGAAATTTATATTCTTTTATTTTTGTGTTTTTTAACTGGTTTTTATGGATTTTCAGATGAGAATTTTAAAATAGAAAAGGAAAATTCTGTAAAAGAAATGAATAGTTGGCCTCAACCAATTCCGTGCAGAATTAAAGAGGGAAAGAATTTGGATTTATTCATAATGACGCTGGGAGATGTAAAAACTCCATTGGCAGATGGAATTTTTGACCCTGTGAAGGACAGAGTTATTTTAAATGATGGAAGAATTATAGAAAATTATTACAAAGACATTTTAAAAATAAAATACTTCAAGCCAATAGATAAATCAGTGTTTAATTTGCCTCCTTCCGGCTGGTGTTCATGGTACTATTACTATCAGGAAATAAATGAGGATGAAGTTAAAAAAAATGCTAAATGGCTCTCAGAGAACCTGAAAGATTTCGGCGCAGAATACTGTCAGATTGACGATGGTTGGCAGGGAAAGGGACATGGGATGGGAGATAACAGAGACTGGACAACCATTGATAAACGTTTTCCAGAGGGAATGGAAAAGCTTGCCAATTTTATTAAAGAAGTTGGATTGAAGCCTGGATTATGGCTTGCTCCTCATGGGCAGAGCAACTGGGAGGTAGTTAAAAAATCGAAAGCTTTTTTACTGGATAAGGACCAAAAATCTATTTCAGATACTTGGGAAGGAAATTTTCTGCTTGATCCATCAAAGAAAGAAGCAATTAAATATTTAGAGGATCTTTTTACAGTTTTTTCTTCGAAATGGGGGTATGAATATTTTAAAATTGATGGCCAGCCAATTGTTATCAATGAATTCAAAAAATACCAGAAGAAAATGAAAAGCCCAGAAGGAGACCCTGAAGAGCTGTATCGAGACACTCTCTTTGCCATTAGAAGAGCAATAGGTTCTAATCGATACCTTTTGGGATGTTGGGGAATACCCCTTCAGGGAATAGGAATAATGAATGGCTCTCGCACAGGAGGAGATGTTCTTCTAAATTGGGAAGGATTTTTTACTGCTCTAAATGCAACGATGAGACACTATTACTTGCATAACATTGCCTGGTATTGTGACCCTGATGTCATGTTAGTAAGATATCCCTTAACCCTGGAGAGTGCAAGGGCATGGGCAACACTTCAGGGATTAACAGGCCAGGCTCTAATGGCAAGCGACAGATTATATGATTTGTCTCCAGAGCGAGTTGAAATACTTAAAAGAGTTTATCCAGCAGTTGACATTCGGCCTCTTGACCTTTTTCCTTCGAATAAAAATAAAAGAATCTGGGATTTGAAAGTGAATTATATTGGAAGAGAATATGATGTGATTGGAATTTTTAACTATGATGAAGAGAAATCAATTGGAATCAAATTGGACTGGCATGAACTTGGCTTCTCAGCGGATTCGTTAATTCATGTTTATGATTTCTGGCAGAAAGAATATTTAGGCTGCTGGGAGAAGGGAATGTATGTTCCTATTTTACCAGCAAGTTGCAGGGTTTTAACTTTAATAAAAGCTGAAGAAAAACCACAGTTGATTTCAACAAGCCGTCACATTACCCAAGGATGGGTAGACTTAAAGGAAATTAATTATGATGAAAATAAGATGAAATACTCTGGAAAGAGTGCTTTAATAAAAGATGATCCCTATGAATTGAGATTTGTTTTTCCAAGGTCAGGGAAAACTTTCCGAATAAAAGAAGCAAAAGCAGAGAGCCTTTCAGTAAAAATATCAAATTATCATGGATGGGGAAGTGTTCAGTTTACAAGCCCGATAAATACAGAAATTTCCTGGGAGGTTTATTTTGAACCCGCAGATTTATACACCTATCCTGTTGAAACGCCTGATGGAGTAAGGTTTGAAGTAAAAGGTCTTGATGGAATTAAATTGTCATGGAATCCCCTTTATTCACTCAGTGCAGGTTATCTTGTTTATCTGAATGATGAAGTATCAGGGTATACTCCGGTAAACAGTTATGAAATTAAGGGGTTGGATGTGGATAAAGTTAATAAAGTAAAAATATATGGAGTGTGGTTCGATGGTTCAAAAAGTAAAAAACCTGCTGAAATTGAATTTAAACTGAGTGAACTAATTCAAGATGAAATTTACCTATCTGATGTTGAACCCGTTTCGATATCATCTGGGTGGGGAATGCCACAGATGGATAAGGCTGTGTCCAGGTTACCCTTAAAAATAGGAGATAATATCTATAAAAAAGGAATTGGCACCCATGCAATTTCTGATATCATTTATAATATAAATAATCTGTATAATTTTTTCTCAGCTTGGGTTGGCATTGATAGTAACACTCAAGAAAAGCGTGGATCAGTGGAGTTCATTGTTTATGGGGATGATAATGAACTATGGAGGAGCAGTATAATGAAAAAAGAAGATCCTGTCCAGAAAGTTTTAATTAATATAACGGGAGTTAAGATACTTAGACTTTATGTGAGTGATGGAGGTGATGGCATAAGCTGGGACCATGCGAATTGGGCAGAAGCAAAACTTTCAAGAAAAAATGATTAATTTTCAGCCTTTTATTTCAAAAATTAAATTTTTACTTTCTTTTATAAAGAGAGGCCATGATTAAAAGAATTACTCCAAAGAGAAAGAGAGAGATTCCCCAGTAGAAATTTATATTTATTCCATGAGAGATTTTATAAATTTCTTTGGGACTGAAAATTCCATAGACCACTAAAAGTATTCCAAGAATGGAGAATAAAGCTCCCATTGGAACTCTTAAATCAAGAAAATGTTTTTTTTCAGGGCTTTTACCTTCCATCTTGACCTCACCAGAATATAATGTTTAGGATAATAAAAAATAAAAAGGAAATTATTCCAAGGGTAGCAGGTTTTTTATACCATTTTTTTTCTATGCTATGTTCCTTGGAGGATAATCCCATTACAAGACCTTTTAATTCATTTGGGTCTTTTTTAGGAGTGAATAAACTTACTAAAATAGTTAAAACAAAACACATGAGCCATGCCCACCATGCCTGCCAGAAATTTGAAGCCATTTCACTCGGATAGCTAATGAGATTAATTTTTACAAGAATATAATGGGAAGCTGCAGTTAGTATTCCAATCAACAAACCAAAAAAGCCTCCCCAAGGAGTTGCTCCCTTCCAGAACATCCCGAGTAAAAATGTTGCAAAGAGTGGAGCATTGAAGAAAGAAAAAATCAATTGCATATAATCCATAAGGTTTGGAAAGCCGAGAACGATGTAAGCTGTTCCGATGCTTATCATAACTCCAAAAAAAGTAGCAAATCTGCCCATTTTTACGTAATGGGAATCAGGAGCTCCTTTTTTTATGTAAGCTTCATAAATGTCATATGTCCAGACAGTGTTGAAGGCTGTAACATTTCCAGCCATCCCGGACATAAAGGATGCAAGGAGAGCAATTAGTCCCAATCCCAAGACTCCATTGGGGAGATATTTAGCCATGATGAGGGGAAGCGCCATATTGTATGGTTTTTCACCCGATGAATTAAGGTCAAATTGAGGTAACACTGCGATTGCAATAAGCCCCGGGATAACAACAAGTATTGGCATCAGCATTTTTGGAAAAGAAGCTATGACAGGCGTTCTTTTTGAGGCATTGAGATTTTCTGCCGAGAGGGCTCTCTGGACTACGAGAAAATCAGTTGTCCAGTAACCAAATGAGAGGACAAAACCAAGGCCGAGAACCATTCCAAGCCAGTGGATTCCCATGGGATTGGTAGAAGTATGGGAAAGAGGTGCCCAGGCTCTTGTAAATTCTTCAGGGAGTCTTTGTATTAGCCCTTGCAAACCGTTAACTTCTTTTAATCCAAGAAAGACAACTGGTAAAAGACCCAGCCATATCAGAAAAAATTGAAGTACCTCATTATAAATCGATGATGAGAGTCCGCCTAAAAATACATAAATTAGAACAACGAATGCAGCGATAAAAATACTCGATGTTAACGACCATCCAAGGAGCATCTTAAAAATTAAGGCCATCGCATACATATTTATGCCGCTCATAAATACAGTCATTATTGAAAATGAAATTGCATTCAAACCTCTTGTAGCTTCGTTATATCTATATTTTAAATATTCTGGGACGCTTCTGACTCGGCTGCCGTAATAAAAAGGCATCATGAATAAACCTATAAAAAGCATTGCCGGAATAGCACCGACCCAATAGAAATGGACAGTATGAATTCCATATTTTGTTGAATTGGCTACCATTCCCATAACTTCGAGAGCTCCAAGGTTTGCAGCTAAAAAAGCCAATCCCGTTACCCAGCTTGGAAGTGATCTCCCAGAGAGAAAGAAATCCTCGCCAGTCTTTATGTATTTTTTGAGAAAGAATCCGACAAGAATTGTTACAGAGAAGTATAATACAATAATTGTATAATCAATCCATTGAGCTTTTAGTATAGCCCCTTCCATTTTTTTCTCCTTTTAATTCAATCATTATTAATACATCAAAAATATTGAAAATTTCAATAAATTAAAAATTATGAAAGCGGGATTGGTTGGTTCTCATTTAATTGGCTTAATAATAAAAAAAGGCTTTTTTATTCTATCCTGTAATTTGGAGCTTCTTCAGTGATGATCACATCGTGAACATGGCCTTCCCTTAGACCTGCGTTTGTTATTTTTATAAACTTGGATTTTTCCCGGAGTTCCTCTAAATTTTTGCAGCCTGCATATCCCATTCCTGCCCTAAGCCCGCCTACAAGGAGGTTAACTATATTCATTACAGATCCTCTGTATGGAACTCTTCCTTCAATTCCTTCAGGAACGAGTTTGGATTCTGGTAGTTCCTCTTGGAAATATCTGTCTTTGCTTCCTTTTTTCATAGCTCCAATTGAACCCATTCCTCTATAAGTTTTATATGATCTTCCCTGATATAGAACTATCTCTCCTGGACTTTCATCTGTTCCAGCGAGCAAACTTCCTACCATCGCAGAGTGGGCTCCAGCAGCTAAGGCTTTTGTAATGTCTCCAGAATATTTTATCCCTCCATCAGAAATAACTGGAATATTATATTTTCTTGTAACTTTATAAACTTCAGCAATAGCAGTTATTTGGGGAACTCCAACTCCAGTGACAACCCTTGTCGTACATATGGAACCAGGACCCATTCCAACTTTAACTCCATTTACCCCTCTTTTAATTAGATCTTCTGCAGCTTCCTCACTTGCTATATTACCCGCTACGATGTTCAGATGATTAAATTTTTTCCGCAGGATTTCAATTGTTTTTAACACCTTTTCCGAGTGTCCGTGAGCAGTATCAATAACAATCAAATCAACCTGAGCCTCGATCAAAGCAGAAGCTCTTTCGATTGCCTCGTTTCCTACTCCAATAGCTCCTCCAACCATTAACCTTCCAAATGAATCTTTGCTTGCGTCAGGATAAGAAATTTTTTTCATTATATCTTTTACGGTAATTAACCCCTTAAGATGAAAATTTTCATCGACTACAAGAAGTTTTTCAATTCTATGCTTGTGTAATATTTTAACAGCCTCTTCCATTGAAATTCCTAAAGGAGCGGTTATTAAATTTTCTTTGGTCATGGCTTCTTTGATATCCAGATCCATACGGGTTTCAAACCTTAAATCTCTATTTGTGAGAATTCCTACAAGTTTTCCATTTTCAACGATAGGAACTCCAGAGATTTTATGTTTTTTCATTACCTCAATTGCTTCATAGATTTTATTCTCAGGGCCCATCGTTATAGGATCGACTATCATTCCACTTTCAAATCTTTTTACCTTATTGATTTCTTCTGCCTGGTCTTCTATTGATAAGTTTTTATGAATAATTCCAATTCCTCCCATCTGGGCCATTGCAATTGCCATTTTTGATTCTGTGACTGTATCCATCGCTGAGCTGATGATTGGGATATTTATTTTTATTTTATCTGTAAGATAAGTTGTAACATCGGTTTCATTAGGCATTACTTTAGATTTTGATGGCATTATTAGTACATCATCAAATGTTAATCCTTCTTTAATGGGAAATTCTAACATAATTATCTCCTTCTTTTTTTAGGTATTATGGCACGAGGACCTTGAAATTTTTGCTTGATTTCTTTATGAGGTTTCTCTTCAAATTCGAAAACTGGCTGGAAGTAAAAAATATATCGGATTGTTTCTTCTTCAATTCTATTTTTCATTTCTTGAAACATTTCGAAACTTTCTTTCTTATATTCAACCAATGGATCACGCTGACCATAACCTCTTAATCCAATCCCTTCTTTTAAATGGTCCATAGCTAATAGATGGTCTTTCCATTGAGAGTCGATAACCTGAAGCATTATAATTCTTTCGAGTTCCCTCATTCTTTCAGATTCGATCATCTTTTCTTTTTCTTGATATCTTTCTTTTAATTTAAATAGAATTAAATCTTTCAAGTCTTCTTGAGTCATATCTCCAAAATTTCCATCCATCTCCCTTATGTCGAAAGCGAATTGATATGCTAAAGCTTTTCTTAATCCCTCAATATCCCATTCTTCAGGATGTTTCCTGCCGTTACAATAAGTTTCGACATTCCATATAAGAATGTCTTCTATTAGGCTCTCTATAAATTCTTTCATGCTCTTGCCTTCAAGAATATCTCTTCTCATTGAGTAAATAACTTCTCTTTGTTTATTCATTACATCATCGTATTCCAGCAGGTGCTTTCTTATTAGAAAGTTATGAGCTTCCACCTGTTTTTGAGCTCTTTCGATTGCCTTTGTTATCATTTTATGTTCGATAGGAATCCCTTCTTCCATCCCTAATTTTTGCATGATAAATGAAATTCTATCAGATCCAAATATTCTCATCAGATCGTCTTCTAATGAGAGATAAAATCTTGAGGAACCCGGATCTCCCTGTCTTCCAGCCCTTCCCCTCAGTTGATTATCGATTCTCCTTGCTTCATGTCTTTCAGTTCCAATTATATGTAGACCATTCAGTTCCACAACCTTCTTATGTTCTTCTTCTACCTGATGCTTCATTTTTTCCAAAATTTCTTTGTATAAGTTTTCATCCCATTTTGCATGGGGATTATATCCTCTTTTTCTCATCTCTTCCTTAGCTAAGAATTCAGGATTCCCACCTAAAAGTATGTCTGTTCCTCTTCCTGCCATATTTGTTGCAATGGTTACTGACTTAAGTCTTCCTGCCTGAGCTACAATCTCTGCCTCTTTTTCATGGTATTTTGCATTTAGTACAACATGAGGAATTCCTTTCTTTTTCAATAGAGAGCTTAATTTTTCAGATTTTTCTATCGATATTGTTCCAACAAGAGCTGGTTGAAGTTTTTTATAACATTCTTCAATTTCTTTAACACAAGCCTGCCACTTTTCTTTTTCTGTTCTATAAATTACATCTGGATATTCATATCTAATCAGAGTCTTATTTGTCGGTATTACTACAACATCGAGTCCATAAACTACTGAAAATTCAGTTGCTTCGGTTTCAGCTGTTCCTGTCATCCCTGCTAATTTTTCATACATTTTAAAATAGTTCTGGAATGTTATAGTGGCTAATGTTTGATACTCTTGTTCTATTCTAACTCTTTCTTTAGCTTCTATAGCTTGATGGAGTCCTTCTGACCATCTTCTTCCAGGCATAAGACGACCTGTGAATTCATCCACTATAACTACTTTTGCATCTTTTATCATGTAGTCCACATCTCTTTTGAAGAAATTGTGCGCTTTAAGTGCCTGGTATATATGATGGATAAGGTCCATGTTAGATATTTCATAAAGATTTTCCACTGATAAAAATTTCTCTGCTCTTGATATTCCGCTTTCATTTAAAACAACTGTTCTTGTTTTTTCATCTATCTGGTAGTCTTCGTCTTTTTTCAATCTTTTTACCAAATCATCAATTTTATAATAAAGAGAGGTAGACTCTTCTGTTGGGCCTGAAATAATGAGAGGTGTTCTTGCTTCATCAATTAGAATTGAGTCTACTTCATCCACAATTGCATAATGATGCCCTCTTTGGACCAAGTCTTCCAGTCTGAATTTCATATTATCCCTTAAATAATCAAAGCCAAACTCATTATTTGTTCCATATGTTATATCAGCTGAATATGCTTTTCTTCTCTCCTCATCTGACATCTGATGTTGAATTGTTCCTACTGAAAGCCCAAGAAATTTATAAATGGCGCCCATCCATTCTGTATCTCTTTTTGCTAAATAATCGTTTACAGTAACTATATGAACTCCTTTATCTGTTAAAGCATTCAAATAAGCAGAGAGGGTGGCTACAAGAGTTTTTCCTTCCCCTGTTTTCATTTCAGCAATTTTTCCTTGATGGAGAACAACTCCTCCCATCAATTGGACATCAAAATGTCTCATATTAAGAGTTCTTTTTGCTACTTCTCTTACAACTGCGAAGGCTTCAATTAATAGGTCATCCAGAGTGGCTCCATTCTCAATTTTTTGTTTAAATTCTGAAGTTTTTTGTTTTAGTTCTCCATCAGAGAGTTTTGATATTTTTGGTTCCAGTTCGTTTATTGCCCATACTATTGGTCTCAATTTTTTCAACTCTCTTTCATTCTTTGTTCCTATTATCTTATTCAGAATATACTTAAGCATTTATTTAAAATTATCAGAAAATTAATCTAAAGTCAAAATGATTTGACTTTTATATAACAATTCATTATTCATAATTGAAGAAATGAGAAAAAAAATATTAATTGTTGATTTTAACCTTTATTCTTTAAGAGAATTGAAGCAGTTTTTAGAGTCCAACGAATTCATTGTATACTCTGCTCAGGATGGAGAAATGGCATATAAAACTTATTTAGAGGACAAGCCTGACCTTGTTATTACTGAGATTGTAATTCCTAAAATTCATGGTTTACATTTATGCAAGAGAATTGCTCTGGAATCAGAACATAGAACCCCAGTAATTTTGATTTCTGGGATATATAAATCAATTTATATAAAAGAAGAAGTTATTAATTTTTATGGAGCCTCGGCTTTTTTTGAAAAACCGATTAACAAACGTCTTCTAATGTGGGAAATTTTAAAATTGCTTAATATCAGAATTTCAGAAAAGATTTTATTTAAAAAGATTGGTGAAAGTGAGCTTATTGAAATGTACGATGAATCGATTGATTATAAAAAAATAGCGGATTCCGCCAGAGAGAAAATTTCATCAAAAGAATTTTTTCATGATATAATTGATGAGATTAATAAAGAATTAGAAACTCTTTAAAAAAGGTAATAAGTGAAAATTAAAAAGTACACAAAATTTTTGGTGAAAAAGAATGACAAATTTATGGACTAAGTGCAATAATTGCAGAAAAATCCTCTACAGAAAAGAAATTGAAGAAAATTTGTATGTCTGTCCTAATTGCAATTTTCATTATAGAATTACTGCTGTACAAAGAGCAAAATTTCTCCTCGATGATAGAGATTTCATGAGGTTAGATGAAGAAATATTCCCAGCCGATCCTCTTAATTTTAAAGACAACAAAGAATACAAACAAAGATTGGAGGAGAGTAGGATTAAACTTTCATTGAATGAAGCATTAATAAATTTTTCTGGGAAAATAGATGGAATTCCTGTGATTCTTTCAGTATTTGAATATAGTTTTATTGGTGGTAGTATGGGCTCAGTCGTGGGAGAAAAATTTACCCGAGCGATTGAAAGAGCTCTTAATAATAAGATTCCTCTTATATCAGTTTCCAGTTCTGGAGGAGCAAGAATGCAGGAAGGGATATTATCTCTTATGCAGATGGCAAAAATCTCAGCAATGTTGGCAAGATTGGACGAAGAGAGAATACCTTATATATCTGTATTGACTGATCCAACAACTGGAGGAGTAACAGCAAGTTTAGCAATGCTTGGAGATTTGAACATTGCGGAGCCAGACGCTTTGATAGGATTTGCTGGACCAAGAGTAATAGAACAAACTATAAAAGAAAAGTTGCCAAAGGGCTTTCAAAGCTCAGAATTTTTATTACAGCACGGAATGCTGGATGATGTAGTACCGAGAAAATATTTAAGAGAATACTTAATTCGTGTTCTTCGATTGTTGTTAAACAAACATCATTAAAATTTATTTTATGGATTTTAATGAAGCGCTTGCTTATCTCAATTCAGTTGAAAAATTTGGTATAAGACTTGGACTTAGTAATATAGAATTTCTTTTAAAAAGTTTTGACAATCCTCAAAATAAGTTTAAAACAATTCATATAGGTGGAACGAATGGAAAAGGCTCTGTGTGTTCAATGGTTTTTGAAGCCCTGAAAAGAGCAGGTTACAAAACTGGGCTATATACTTCTCCTCATCTTATAGATATCACTGAAAGAATTAGAGTAAATGATGATTGTATTTCCAAGGCTGAATTTTCTGAGATTATAAGTGAAATAAGGAAGAAAATTAATTCAAGTATCTTCAAAAAAAATTTGGTTGGACATCCCACATATTTTGAAATATTGACATTAGCTGGATTTTTATTTTTTGAAAAAGAAAAGATTGATGTTGGAGTTATCGAAGTAGGCTTGGGTGGAAGATTTGATGCAACAAATGTTATTTATCCAGAGATTAGTGCAATTACCAATGTGAGCTACGACCATGAAAATTATCTGGGTAAAAAATTATCTGAGATTGCATTTGAGAAAGCTGGAATAATCAAAGCAAGAATTCCAGTTGTATATGGAGGAAAAAAAGGAATCGCCTATTTTACAATAAAAGAAAAAGCCATTGAAGTTAAATCACCTTTAATTTGGGTAAATAGTAAAGAAAATATTTTTGGAATTAATAGATTAGAAAATAGATATTTATTTTCTTTGAAAACGCCAAGATTTTCTTATGAATTTACTCCTTCTTTACAGGGAAGACATCAGGGAGAAAATGCTCTCGTCTCAATTTTTATTCTAGAAGAGTTGAGAAAAAAAGGTTGGAATATTTCTCCTGAACAGATAAAGAATTCAATTGAAAACACTAAGTGGGAAGGAAGATTGGAAACAATTAATACAAACCCTCAGATAATTCTCGATGGCGCTCACAATCCTCATGCTATAAAGAGATTAAAAGAATATATTGAGGAAAATATTGACAAAAAAATAGCTCTTATTTTTGGGGCTATGCGAGATAAAGACATTTTTAGAATGGCAAAGCTAATGTTCCCAATGTCGGAAAGGGTAATACTCACAAAAGCTAATACAGAGAGAGCTGCTGAGCCTTTATTTATAATGAAGATTTCTAAAGCAAAGACAAAAAATATCGAAATTATGGACAATGTTAAATTAGCAATAGAAAAATTAACGAAGGAATGCTCAGATGATTTTGTCATTTTAATTACTGGCTCTCTTTATCTGGTTGGTGAAGCAAAAAAAGCATTAATCGAATGTAATAAAATTAAATAAAGAATTTTTTAAAGATTATCTTTTTGTATTATTTAGTAGAGATCTTTTAAAAAGCTTCAGATGCAAGGCGCAGTGAAGCTTTGAGCGGAGGCGTACTTCCTGTACGTTGGAGCGATAAAGCTGAGACTGCAACGCAGCAGATGGACTTTTTAAGAGATCTCATAAATAATTTTTGACACATTAGATATCTTTTTGAAATAATAAAAATTTGATGGAAAATAAGAAAAAAATTTTATTGTTATCTTCAATTTCAGTTGTCATTTTTTTATTCTTTATCAGTTGGAAATTTTTTCCTTCAATATTTTCATTCTCTTCCTTATCCTCATCTTATAAAAATTTATATTTATTGAGTAAAGTTATTTCTTATGTAAAAAATGAATATATTGAAGAAGTTAATCCCATTGAAGTTATGAGGGGAGCATATAGAGGAATTATGGAATCCATGGGGCCGTTTGCATCCTATTTACAAAAAGATGAAGTAGAAAAGTATGAAAAAATTAAAAAAGACCTATTCGGCGATGTTGGTATTCTTGCAATAAAAAGGGGCGTATTTTTTCAAGTAATTGGTTTAATTGATGATTCACCCGCAGAAAAGCACAATATAAAGGTAGGAGACTTTATCAATGAGGTGAATGGAATGCCAGTTCATAATTTAAATTTCTGGGAATTGAAATTAGAGCTGACAGGTCTCCCGGATACTGA
>JBFLYD010000022.1:0-30000 GCA_040756905.1 Acidobacteriota bacterium | reverse complement strand
AAGGGGAACAGCCCAGATCACTAGCTAAGGTCCCTAAATGTAAGCTAAGTGGAGAAGGAAGTAGAGACGCAAAGACAGCCAGGAGGTTGGCTTAGAAGCAGCTATCCTTTAAAGAAAGCGTAATAGCTCACTGGTCAAGCGTTTTTGCGCCTAAAATTCAACGGGGCTTAAGCTTACTACCGAAGCTGTGACTCTGTACCAGATGGTACAGGGGGTAGGGGAGCATTCCTGACTGGATGAAGTCAAATTGTAAAGTTTGGTGGACGGTCAGGAAGAGACTCTGCCGGCATAAGTAGCGATAATCCCGGTGTAAACCCGGGACGCCGAAAATCTAAGGTTTCCTGAGGAAGGTCAGTCCGCTCAGGGTTAGTCGGTGCCTAAGCTGAGGCTGAAAGGCGTAGGCGATGGATAGCAGGTCAACATTCCTGCACCATCTAAGAAACGTTTGTACGATGGGAAGACGCAGGAGGATAAGCATACGCACGATTGGAAGTGTGCGGCCCCTGGTTAGGAGGAACTACCAGGAAAATCCGGTAGTTTATAACTCCGAGTAATGGGGGAAAGATTGTCTTCGGACTTTCGAACTTGCTGAATCCACACTGCCGAGAAAATCCTCTAAGGAGTTTCTTAGATGACCGTACCGCAAACCGACACAGGTAGATGAGGCGAGAATCCTAAGGCGCACGTGTGATTTCTCCTTTAGGAACTCGGCAATCTAACCCCGTAACTTCGGGAGAAGGGGTGTCCACTGAGGTGAAATCTCTTGAAGGTGGAGCTTCGGTGGATCGCAGAGAAATGGCCCAGGCGACTGTTTACTAAAAACACAGGCCTCTGCAAAGACATAAAATCGAAGTATAGGGGCTGACGCCTGCCCGGTGCCGGAAGGTTAAGGGGAGAGGTCATCCCGCACCCATTTGAGCTTATTTAGAGAGGTAAATATGTGGTATGTTTATCTCCTGAAATCAGAAGATGGAAAACACTATATAGGTTGTACAAGAGATTTGAAAAGAAGATTAGAAAAACATCTAAGCAGACAACACAGACAAAGGTTTACTTATGGGAGGAAATGGAAGCTTGTATATTACGAAGCTTTCATTTCAGAAAGGGATACGACGTTAAGAGAAGAAAGGTTGAAACACGATGGAAGAGCGCGATATCAATTATTGAAAAGGTCAGGAAATTCTCTTAAGTAGGCTTAAATGGGTGCGGGAGAAGCTTTGAACCGAAGCCCCGGTAAACGGCGGCCGTAACTATAACGGTCCTAAGGTAGCGAAATTCCTTGTCGGGTAAGTATATCTTGCCCCAAAGAGAAGCGATTCTCTTTGAAAAACCAGCTCATATCGGTAAAACCCTAGTTCCAGTTTAGTCGGAAGGGGCAATACCGAGGGAAGCTTATTCAAATAATAGAATAAGCCCTGTAACGACTTCAGACAATTGTCTGGGATGACATTTTCTCCTGGAAATTAGGAAATTTATAAATGTCATAAGACGCTGGTATCTTGTTCTTGGGAGGAATAAATGGATATTAAATCTTATCTCTCTGGTTTTGCAGATGGAGAAGGATGTTTTTCGATCTCTCTTAATAAAAGCAAAAGACATTTGTTAAAGTGGGAAATAAGACCTAGTTTTTCAGTAAGTCAAAATAGTGTCCGTGCTGAAGTTTTAGAATTATTCAAAAAAATTTTTCGATGTGGATCAATTAGACCTGATAAATCAGATAATACATTAAAGTTTGAATGTAGAAGTATCCAAGATCTAGTGGAGAAAGTGATTCCTCATTTCGAGAAGTATTCAATAATTTCTAAGAAGAGAGAAGAATTCAAGTTGTTTGCTGAAGTTTGCAGAATGATGTATAGAAAAGAACATCTTAAGAAAGAAAAATTTAATAAAATATTGGAATTAGCAGAAAAAATCAATAAGTTAGGAAAAAAGAAATACCCAAGAAACAAGATAAAGGTATAGTCTACTTCCTATGGAAACATAGGAGAAAGAGTGAAGTTCCGACCCGCACGAAAGGCGTAACGACTTGGGCGCTGTCTTGAGGAGAAGCACGGCGAACTTGTAGTACCGGTCAAGATGCCGGTTACCCGCCGCTGGACGGAAAGACCCCGTGCACCTTAACTGCATCCTAATATTGGATCTTGGTGTATTATGCGCAGGATAGGTGGGAGGCTGTGAATCCTGGCTTTCGGGTCAGGAGGAGCCGTCGGTGAGATACCACTCTTAATACATTGAGGTTCTAACCTATTCCTCTGAATCGAGGAAAGGGACAGTGTTAGGTGGGTAGTTTGACTGGGGCGGTCGCCTCCTAAAAGGTAACGGAGGCGTCCAAAGGTTCCCTCAGGCTGTTTGGAAATCAGCCGTTGAGTGCAAAGGCATAAGGGAGCTTAACTGTGAGAGGGACACCTCGAGCAGATGGGAAACCAGGGCTTAGTGATCCGGTGGTTCTGTATGGAAGGGCCATCGCTCATCGGATAAAAGGTACGCCGGGGATAACAGGCTTATCGGGCCCAAGAGCTCATATCGACGGCCCGGTTTGGCACCTCGATGTCGGCTCATCGCATCCTGGGGCTGAAGTAGGTCCCAAGGGTTCGGCTGTTCGCCGATTAAAGCGGTACGTGAGCTGGGTTTAGAACGTCGCGAGACAGTTCGGTCCCTATCCACGGTGGGCGGAGGAGATTTGAGGAAGGCTGTCCCTAGTACGAAAGGACCGGGACGGATGAACCTCTGGTTTACCAGTTGTCCTGCCAAGGGCAGCGCTGGGTAGCCACGTTCAGAAGAGATAACTGCTGAAGGCATCTAAGCAGGAAGCTCTTCCCAAGATAAGATCTCCCTGTTCGATGGAAACATCGAGCCTAAAGACCCCTTGTAGACTACAAGGTTGATAGGCTGGAGGTGTAAGTCCAGTAATGGATTTAGCTTACCAGTACTAATAGGTCGTGAGGCTTAGCCATAAAGTTTTGTAAAATAAATAGCTTATCTTTATTATCAATAGTTGAAATAATTTTCCCGGTAACTATGGGGAAGGGGAAACACCCGTTCCCATTCCGAACACGGAAGTTAAGCCCTTCACCGCCGATGATACTGCCCTGGCAACGGGGTGGGAAAGTAGGTCGTTGCCGGGATTTTTTATTTCTGCCTTATTTTCCATTCCGAACAAGGAAGTCAATGAAAATCTTTCTTTTTAATCAATAATTTTGTACTTGACTATAATCCAATTCTCATCCTCATCCTTTTCAAGCGCATAAATAAAATTTCCCTTAGCAGCCAAGAGAGAACCCTGGAAACCATAAAGGCAAAAAAGTAATTTATTAGGTTTAAGTATTTTGTTACTAAAACTTGACGATTTCATATTTAGCTATAGAAAAGTTCCAGTCCTCATCATGTTCAATAGCATATAAGTAATTGCCCTGGATGATAATGGGAAAATACCTTTGGGAGAATTCATCACCTGTTTTTTGAGTTTAAAATGGGCAAATAGAGACAATCCAGATATTTTCCCTCTTCGTTAAAAACATCGACCAGAATTCCCTTTTTCTCAATGTTTTTGACAAAGTAGGATAGTTTCTTTAAACTATTTCTATTGTGCAGAGAAAAAATAAAAAAAAATTTAGAGATCTTTCAAAAGAAAAAAGACCCAAAATAAAAAGGAAAAGATACGGATATTTTTTTATCTTAGGTTTGGTAATAGTTTTTTCCCTTCTGTTTATTTTTAAATTTTTTTTCCTTTTGAGTCCTTATGAAAAAGTTAAAAAATTATTTAAAAAATATAAAATTGAAAATCCTAATGTTATTCTTATTTCGATTGATACACTCAGGGCAGACAGAATTTCTTGCTATGGATTCGAGTTTATTAAAACTGAACACATAGATAGTATTGCTCAGGAAGGCGTTTTATTTGAAAATTGTATAGTCCATGTACCACTAACCCTTCCATCCCACGCCTCAATCTTAACCGGCACTTTGCCAATTTTTCATAATGTCAGAGATAACGGAGGATTTGTTCTTGACAATCAAAGAATGGTTTTGTCAGAAGTATTTAAAAAAGCAGGCTATAAAACCTCAGCTTTTGTTGGTGCTTTTGTTCTGGATTCAAAATGGGGTTTGAACCAAGGGTTTGATTATTATTTTGATAAATTTGATTTAAGTAAATACAAATCAATTTCTTTAGGAGATGTTCAAAGGAGAGGAGATGAAGTTGTAAACGAAGCCTTAAAATGGATTGAAAATAATAAAAATAAAAATTTTTTTTCATTTATCCATCTTTATGATCCTCATACTCCTTACGAGCCTCCGCCCCCTTATGATTCCCTTTATCCAAATAGACCTTACTTAGGAGAAATTGCTTTTTCAGACGAGCAGGTGGGAAGAATATTAAGTTTTTTAGAAGAAAATGAATTGGATAAGACTACGATAATTATATTTACATCTGATCATGGAGAAAGTCTTGGTGAGCATAAAGAAGGCACTCATGGATTTTTTCTTTATAATGCAGCACTCCAAGTTCCATTGATAATAAAAACTCCTTTTAGAGAATTATCTAGAAAAAGAGTTAAAACTCTTGTTAGAAGTATAGACATAATGCCAACAATACTTGAAATTTCAGGTTTAGAAATCCCAACCGAGGTTCAGGGTCGGTCTCTCTTAGAACTTTTATTCGATTCTGATAAAATGCTAAACTTAGAAGCGTATTCAGAGACTTTTTATCCTCGATATCATTTTGGATGGGCAGAACTTATTTCAATCCAGAAAGAAAAATTGAAATTTATAATTGCTCCAAAACCTGAGTTTTATAACCTTGAGGAGGACTTGAATGAAATAAATAATTTATATAGCGAAGGTAATAAAATTGCTAAAGAAATGAAAGCCAAATTAAATTCTTTGATAGAGAGTTATTCTGCGAAAGAAGAAATACAATATCAGAATATTGATCAGGAAACTATGGAAAAACTTGCAGCTTTAGGATATGTGGGAGGGTTTGTAAATACCGCAGAGGAAAGCAAAAATTTAGCAGACCCTAAAGACAAAATTGAACTCTTCAATCTACTTACTTCTTGTAAAGAAGATACCCTGGCAGGAAATTTTGACAAAGCAATAGAAAAAATAAATAAAGTGATAAAAGAAGATCCAGACATTCCGGATGCTTATTTTTCCCTGGGAAATACTTATTTTAAGATGAAAAATTATGAAAAAGCAATTGAATCTTTCAAGAAGACTCTTGAATTAAAACCAGATTATGATTTCGCAATGTTAAATTTAGCAAATTGCTATAGAATTTTGGGAAAGCTGGATGAAGCTATTTCTGAAATTGAAACTTTTTTAAAATATGACCCGAAAGATTCTCAAGCTTTTTATATTTTAGGGGATATATACCTTGAGAAAAAAGATTATAAAAAAGCCTTTGAGAATTTTCAAAAGGCCGTTTCTTTTTCGACATTAATGTCGGATGCTTTCAATGGATTAGGAGTGATATATTACGCATGGAATGATTTAGAAAATGCTGAAAAAAATATAAAAAAAGCTCTTGAAATAAACGACAAAGTTAGAAAAGGGCATTTCAATCTTGCCCAGGTGTATGAGAAGAAAGGAGAACTGGAAAAAGCTAAAGAAGAATACCAGAAAGAGATAGAGATATATCCGTTGAATTTCAGAGCAAGATTTAATCTTGGTAAAATTTATGGAATTTTTGGCGATTATGATTCTCAAATAATAGAATTCAGAGAAGTGATAAAGTCAGAACCATATTTTGCGATTGGATATTTATATCTGGCAAAAGCTATAATGGATGGTAATGGTGATTTGAGGGAAGCCGTTGATATTGCAAAGAAAGGAATTTCGCTTGGTCCTGAACCAGAATATCTCCCATTGGGACACTTCATACTTGCTGATATATATAACAGGATGGGAAATCTTGTTATGGCTGAACAGGAATTGCAGAGAGGAAGGGAAATTCAAGCAAGGAACAGATCAAAATAGATTTGAATTTGAAAAAGAAAAGTCTTAAGGAGGGAAATAAATTGTTCGAAGATGAGAGGGCTGGCGGTTTGAGAACAAAGAAAAGAATTGGGATTATTGGAGGAAACGAGGCTGATCAGAGACTTTATGAAATTGCATTTGAAGTTGGCAAACTAATAGCAAAAAACGATGCGATTCTTATATGCGGTGGATTGGGCGGAGTCATGGAAGCAGCATCAAAAGGAGCAAAAAGTATGGGTGGAATAACAATTGGAATAATTCCTTCCTCAAATATCAAAGATGCAAATAGATACATTGATATTCCAATTTCTACGGGCATTGGGCTTGCAAGAAATTTAATGGTGGTCTTGAATTCTGATGTATTGATAGCGATAGATGGAAAATATGGAACGCTTTCAGAGATTTCTTATGCCCTGATATTTGGGAAGAGAGTTATCGGGCTTGAAACATGGGATATTGAGGGGGTTAAGAAAGCTCATAATCCTGAAGAGGCTATTAAATTTGCTTTGTATGATCATAAATAACATAAATTATTCGTAGGAGGAATAATGAAAATATCGGACTTATCAAAATTAAATTTTGAGACAGTTTGCGTTCATGGAACTGGAAAATTTGACCGCCAGGCTAAAGCAGTTAATTTTCCTATCTACCAAACTTCAACCTTTGCTTTTGATGATTCCCTTGAAGCTGCTGAAGCATTTTTGGAAAAAAGAAAGAGCTATATTTATTCAAGATGGGGGAATCCAACAGTGGAATATCTGGAAGATGTAATATCTCTTTTAGAAGGTGGGGAAAAAGCTTTGATAACATCGTCAGGAATGCCAGCCCTTTCTGTGCTTGTTTTTTCATTTCTTAACAGTGGAGAGAATATCGTCTCTCAAAAAACTCTTTATGGAGGAACTTATAGTTTTTTTACAAAATTCCTTCCTAAATTGAATATCGATGTAAAGTTTGTTAGCGGAGAATCGCTTGAAGAGTTCGAGACTAAAATTGACTCAAGAACAAGATTGATATTCATAGAGACTCCAGCGAATCCAACTCTGAAAATAATAGATATAGAAGGGGTATCAAAAATAGCAAAAAAGCATGAAATAATATTA
This sequence comes from Acidobacteriota bacterium, assembly GCA_040756905.1. NCBI lineage: Bacteria > Pseudomonadati > Acidobacteriota > Acidobacteriota bacterium. The sequence goes on along the minus strand of JBFLYD010000022.1, from coordinate 22,924 downwards.
GCTGTTGATAACACTTTTGCTACACCTTATTTGCAAAACCCTCTAAAATTTGGCGCTGATGTTGTTCTTCATAGTGCTACCAAGTACATCGGAGGTCATGGAGATGTTGTGGCTGGGATTCTTGTGGGAAGTGCTAATTTTATAGATAAAGCGAAAAAGGAAATATTAAGAACTCTGGGAGGAACAATTGACCCTTTTGCAGCATTTCTTTTGATAAGAGGATTGAAAACCCTGGCTGTGAGAATAGAGAAGCATTGTAAAAATGCGAAAAAAATAGCAAATTTTCTAAGCAATCATGACAAGGTAAAAAAAGTATATTATCCTGGGCTTTCATCTCATCCTGGTCATGAGATTGCTAAAAAACAGATGAAAGATTTTGGAGGAATGATTTCCTTTGAATTAAAAGGCGGAAGAAAAACAGGAGAAATACTATTGGATTCATTAAAAGTTATGACTTTAGCTGTAAGTCTCGGTGAGACAGGAAGCCTAATTACACATCCTGCTTCATCAACTCACTATCAATATTCAGCCGAAGACTTAGAAGACGTGGGCATGAGTGAGGAAATGATAAGATTATCAGTGGGAATAGAAAATGTTAATGACCTTATAGAAGACCTTTCCCAGGCATTTAATAAGTTGTAGAGTTTCATTTACAATTAATTTTTAAAAATTATAGGTTAATCGGTTAAGATGACAAATTTTAAGGCTTTAATTCAATATGATGGTACAGATTTTAATGGATGGCAGATTCAGCCAGATAAACGAACAGTTCAAGGGGCTATTGAAGAGGCTTTAAGAATTATATCAGGGGAAAGAGTTGTGTGCAATGGTGCAAGCAGAACTGATGCTGGAGTTCATGCCACAGGGCAAATAGCTAATTTTCATGTTAAACTGAATATTCATCCTCAATCATTAATTAAAGCATTAAATTCAATCCTTCCTCGAGACATAAGAATAATCGAAATCGAAGAAATCAATGAAAGTTTTGATGCACGAGTACATGCAAAATCGAAAATATACATATATAAGATATGGAACGATCAGATAATCTCTCCCTTTATTTGGAGATGGTATTATCATGTGCCATTTTCATTGGATTTTGAAAGCATGGCTGAAGCTTCAAAATATTTTGTTGGAGAGAAAGATTTTTCTTCTTTTACTTCCCATCCTTCTTCAAACAATTTCAAAAGGACTGTTTTTCGGTCAGAGCTTTTAAAGAAAGAAAAAGAAATTATTTATACGATTGAGGCAAATGGATTTTTAAGGTATATGGTAAGAAATATCGTCGGTACTTTAATTGAAGTGGGAAGAGGAAAGATTAACCCTTCTTCTATTCCAGAGATAATCGATGAGAAAAAAAGAGAGGCAGCTGGACCCACTGCTTTGCCTTCTGGGCTTTTTCTCGATAGCGTAATATATTAGATTTAGAATACAATTAATATTATCTGAGAAAGCAAAAATTTGTCTTTATTTAGAAGACTTACTTTTGCGCTACTTCCATTTGAAGAGATTTCAATACGATAGTCTTTATTAATTGTAAAATATTCAGGTAGTAATTTAATCTTTTTAATTCTGGTTAAATTTAGTTCCGATGCATTTATTTCAATAAAATCCTTTTCTCTTAAATCAATTCTATTGGTGAATTTTTCAAACTCTATTTCCCCAATTTTCTGTTTTAATCCCAGACACTTTGATTTAATTATATTTTCTCCTTTTAATTTATCTTTTGTATCGATTATATAGTAAAGCGAATTTAGCTTTGATTCGAGTTCTTTCACATTTTTTTCTAATTCTGTATTTTTAGAGATTAAATTATTTTTTTCTTCGGTAAGAGATTTTATCTGGGAATTTAATTCCTCAATTGTCTTATTTAGCTCTGATATTTTACTTTCGAGTTCATTTTTCAGTTTCAACAGCTCTGCTTTTTCAGCTTCAAGCTTTTTTGTATTATCTTCAATTTTTTTCTTTTCAATTCTATATAGTTTTCCAGGGGAAATTTTTGCCTCGCCTTGAGTTATAAATGTTCCGAACACTTTGTTGAAATAATAATTCCATATTTTAAAACCTATTAGGAGAGGGTGAAAAAGTTTTACACTCTTTAATAAATTCCTTGCTTCCTCTTCGCCAAGACCCTTATCTTTCATTAAATAATCCATTGAAATATTATAATGGCTATCTCCTTTTTCAACTGTGTGAGCTACTGGTATTTGTTCTTGCAATCTCTTTATTTCTTCATTTAATCTGCTTATTTCACTATCTTTTTCAGAAATGGTTTGTTTTAACTCGTTGATTTGGTTTTGTAAGGTTGCCTGTTGCTCCTGCCAGCTAATCTCTTCTTTCTTTTTACATGATAAAAGGAATATTAATCCTGAAATGGATATGAAAAAAATAACAATAAAGAGAAAAGATGAAAAAAGCGATTTTCTTTTAGATTTAATCATTTTTCCTCCACAAATTTAAATTATCAAAATATTTTGTATTAAGCAAATTATTTTGAATTTATTTCCTTTTAAAATTAGTTTTACCTCCTTTTTTTTCGAGCAACTTTATAGATGTTATTTCCATCTCGTTATCGAAGGCTTTTAACATGTCATATATAGTTATTGCTGAGATTGCACATGAGATAAGAGATTCCATTTCAACTCCAGTTTTCCATTTTGCCTTTACTTTGCTCCTTATAGTTATTTTTCCTTCATCAAAGGTAAAATCAATTGAAACCCAGTCTAATGAAATCTGATGACAGAGAGGAACAAATTCAGAAGTTTTTTTTGCAGCCATAATTCCAGCAATTCTGCTTATTTCAAGAACATCTCCTTTTGGAACATTTTTATTTTTTATCATTTCTATACTATTTTTAGAAATTTTAATCTCAGCTTCTGCAGTAGCCTCTCTTACAGTAAGTTTTTTTCCACCCACATCAATCATGGGTATACTTTATTATATTTTCTGTATATTTACAACTTGAATCTTTATTTAAAAGCAAATAAAGTTCTGCGAGGGGTTAAAATTTAGGTAGTAAGAGTGTCCAAGTTAATAAACAACCACAAAACTTTACGTGCTTACCCTTAGTTGCTTGACATAAAATTTACTGAAAGATAAAATTTGGTGTTTTTCTGATATAGAGTTGATATGAAAAAAGACCTTATCCGAGTAGATGAGCTTCTCACCGAAGAGGAAATTCTAATAAGAAATTCAGTTAAAGAATTTGTAAAACAGAAGATTAATCCCATAATAGAAGAAAATTTCAGGTCAGGGAACTTTCCCCTGCACATTGTAAAAGATTTGGCAGGTCTTGGGCTTTTAGGAGCTTATCTCAATGGTTATGAATGTGCTGGAATCAATAATGTTAGCTATGGCTTGGCTCTTCAGGAACTTGAATATGGTGATAGCGGAATAAGAAGTTTCTGTTCAGTCCAGACATCCCTTGTTATGTGGGCAATAATGGAGTACGGCTCAGAAGAACAAAAAAGTTACTGGATTCCTAAAATGGCTAAGGGTGAAACAATAGGCTGTTTTGGACTTACAGAACCTGATTATGGATCTGATCCGGGTTCAATGGTTACAAAAGCCCAGGAGGATGGAAATTATTGGATTATCAATGGGTCAAAAATGTGGATTACAAATGGTTCTATTGCAGACGTGGCTGTGGTTTGGGCTAATTCAAAAAAAGGTATAAAGGGTTTTCTTGTAGAGAAATCATCTCCTGGGTTTTCAACAAGGGATATAAAAGGAAAGTTTTCTTTAAGAGCATCTGTAACATCTGAATTGATATTTGAAGATTGTAGAGTTCATAGAGATAATATGTTGCCAAAAGCAAAAGGACTAAGAGCACCGTTGAGTTGTTTGAACCAGGCAAGATATGGGATAGCTTGGGGAGCCCTGGGAGCAGCATTTGCCTGTTACGAAACAGCCCTTGAATATTCAAAGTCTCGAATTCAATTTGGCAAGCCTATCGCATCTTTCCAGCTCGTTCAGAATAAACTCGTATGGATGCTCAATGAAATAGTAAAAGGTCAGCTTCTTGCATTAAGAACAGGAAGAATGAAGGATGAGGGAAAAGCAAGTCATGTTCTTATCTCTTTGGCTAAAAGAAATAATGTGGAAATCGCTCTTGAAGTATGCAGAATGGCAAGGGATATATTGGGGGCAAGTGGCATTACTGATGAATATCCAGTAGCAAGGCATATGTTGAATCTGGAATCTGTGAAAACCTATGAAGGAACCCATGATATACATACCCTTATCATTGGAGAAGATATTACAGGAATAGAAAGTTTTAGATAAAAATGATAAGCAGGGAGAAGTTTGAGAAGGTGTTAAAAGATGCAATTGAGAGTTTGTTTCTTGAAAAGGAAAGGTTTTTAAAGGAAAAATATGGTTCTCTTGAGTCCAAATTAAAAAAAGTTTTTTCTGATTTTTTTTCAGAAATTTCTGAAAAAATTCCCGAATTTGAGAAGGAAAAAATTTCTACAATTTATGATGAATTGTTTTCCAATTATAAAGAACCAAAACCTGAAAAGATCAGGATAAGAACTCTGAATGATATTATAAATAAAATTTCTATCAGCAATACCCAGAATGAGATTATTTCAAGTTATTTAGAAGGAATAAATAATCTTTTATCAAGGGCAGCTATATTTGTTTTAAAAGAAAATTCATTCATAGGATGGCACTCCGCTGGATTTGCAGGAAAGGGAGGGGTTCAAGACTCGGAGATAAGAAATATTTCAATTCCTCTTAAAGCAAATACTGTTTTTAGAGAAGTTATCGAAAAGGAAAAAACTTTTCTTGGAGATTCATTAACCCATCCTGATAATTGGCTTATCTTTAGTAAATTTGGAGGGAAAAAACCTGAGACAATTATTGTCCTTCCTCTAACGTTGAAAAATAAACCATCAGCTTGTATTTATGGAGATCAGGTCCCTTTTGAAAAAGAAATAGATTCTCAGGGGGAATTGGAAATATTAACAAAATTTTTAGAAATGAGCCTGGCTATACTTCCATTTAAACAGAAATTATTGGACAGAGATTTAAAGAGAAAAACTCTTGATTTACCACCTCAGGTGCCAGAAGCAGAGATAGCTAAAAATATGGATAAGATTGAAGAAATGCATAAAGATGCAAAAAAATTAGCAAAAATTCTTATCTCAGAAATCATGTTTTCCTACCGAAAGGAAATAATGATAGGTAGAAAAAAAGGAGATTTAGCAGAAAGACTTAAGGAAGTTTTGGAAAAAAATAAGGAAATATACGTAAAAAATGTTCATCCTGATATATTGAAAACTGCAAATTATTTCTGGGAAGAGGCTGTAAATGTTCTTGCTGAAGGAGATGGGCATCTTTTAAAACAAAGTTGAAAAAAAAGAAAAGAAAAGTTGCTATAATTTTTGGAGGAAGGTCTGCTGAACACGAAGTATCAATAATTTCTGCTTCTTCTGTTTATAGAAATCTCGATAAGAAAAAATTCATTCCGATTTCAATTTATATTGACAAAAAAGGTCTATGGCGTAAAGTTAGCTCGCCATTTTCGAAGAAAGATTTCAGACAAAAAGGTAATTCATTCCTTCCGTGGAAAAGTTCCATGAAGGAAAGAATTAATGCAGATATTTATTTTCCGCTGCTTCATGGTCCGTATGGTGAGGACGGCACAATCCAGGGACTGCTTGAGATGGAAAATGTTCCTTACGTAGGAACAGGTATTTTAGGGTCAGCTCTTTCAATGGACAAGGCTAAGATGAAAGAGATCTTTCGTTTAAAAAATTTGCCAGTTGTTGATTTTGAGGTAATCTATGATTATCAATGGAGTGATAAAAAAGATATGATTCTAAAAATACTTGAAAGATTTTTATTCCCTGTTTTTGTTAAGCCCTCAAATTTAGGTTCTTCTGTGGGAATTACTAAAGTGAAAGAAAGAGAGAACTTGGAGAGTGCTATTGAATATGCCTTTAGATGGGATAGAAAAATATTGGTCGAGCAAGGCATAAACGCAAGAGAAATAGAATGCTCTGTGCTCGGGAATGATAACCCTATTTCCTCGATTCCTGGAGAGGTAATTCCTTACAGAGAATTCTACGATTACCGTGATAAATACATTGAGGGGAAAACTAAATTTGAAATTCCTGCGAAGCTTTCTGAAGAGCAAATCGAAGAAATAAAATCTCTATCAATATTAGCTTATAAATCTATTGAATGCTCAGGGATGGCAAGAGTTGATTTTTTGATGGATAGAGAGAATGAAAAAATTTATCTGAGCGAAGTTAATACAATACCTGGTTTCACTTCGATAAGCATGTATCCAAAGTTATGGGAAGCAAGTGGAATTCCATACAGCCAGTTGATAGAGAGATTAATTGAATATGGATTTGAAAGGTTTAACAAAAAGAAAATTTTATGCGAATATTAGGAATTGATTTCGGTGATAGAGTTATCGGGCTTGCATTATCCGATGAATCTAAAACCATAGCCTTTCCACTGGATAGTTACAGGAGAAAGAACGAAAAAAGTGATTATGAGTATTTTAAGAAAATCGTAGATAATTGGAAAATAGAAAAAATAATAGTGGGGAACCCAGTAAGGATGAATGGTAGCGCAGGCGTAAGAGTTAAGAAAACCGAAGATTTTGTGGAATGGTTAAAGAAAAATTTTAATGTTGATATAGAATTATGGGATGAAAGATTATCAACCAAAGAAGCAGAGAAATTATTGCTATCAGCTAAAATGAAGTGGAAAAAAAGAAGAAAAATAGTAGATAAAATTTCAGCCTCATTGATCCTGGAAAGCTATCTTTATGCCGTTCCAACTAAAGAAGACTGAAGCTACTGTCATGTCACTTAAATATCTTTCGTTATATTACTGTGACATGACACTTTCCCTATGGGAGAAAGATCTCCTTAGACGCTTCGCTCCCCAGGCTGGGGAAGACCACTTCCCCATACCCCTTCAGTGTGCTTAAGGAGAAATTCTTTGTTTGTAAAGATATTTATAGGACAGCACACTACATTGTATAAGATAATTTTAATCATAATTTCATTAACATTTATATTCTGTATTGTTTATTTAGTGCTAATTTTTAATGTTCCATATGGGGAGAGAGGAAAAGAAATTTTGATTGAAATAGAAAAAGGGAAAGGGCTCAGAGAAATAGCAGGAAAGTTTGAAGAAAATAAATTAATCAGAAATTCTTACGAATTTATTTTAGCCTATAAATTATTCTTCTTAAGAAAGACAATAAAAGCTGGAGAATATAAATTTATTCTTCCGCAGTCTTTGAGGAATGTATTAGAAAAAGTTATTCGAGGGGAAGTTTTTCTTCGCACAATAACTGTAAGGGAAGGGATGAATGTTTATGAAGTATCAGAAAACCTTAGAAGTAATATGATACTAAAGAACAAAGAAGAATTCATAAAAGAGACAGAAAATCCATCTTACATAAATGACCTTGTCGAAAATGCATTAAATTTAGAAGGTTTTCTTTATCCGGATACTTATTTATTCCCGAAAAATGAATCTCCAGAGAAAGTTGTTTCAACTATGACTGAAAGATTTAAGAGTATTTTTAATGAAGACCTGAGAAGTAGAGCACAGGAAATTAAAATGAGTATAAAAGACATAATTATCCTTGCATCCTTGATTGAGAAAGAAACATCTTTGAAATACGAAAAGCCGTTAATTTCATCTGTTTTTCATAAAAGGTTAAAAATAGGCATTCCACTCCAATGCGATCCTACGGTTATTTATGCATACAGGAAAAAAGGCATCCTTAAGGAAATTCTCTCAAGAGATGATTTAAAAATAAATTCTCCCTACAATACTTACATTCATAGAGGATTGCCTCCAACTCCAATTTGCAGTCCAGGAAAGGATTCAATAGAGGCAGCCCTTTATCCGGCTAATACTAATTTTCTTTATTTTGTATCTAAAGGAGACGGATCTCATTATTTCAGTAAAAATATTTCAGAGCATAATAAAGCTGTAAAAAAATTTAGAAGCAGCTCTAATTATTAATTCTTGACATAAAATACCATCGAAAATAAAATTTAATGTAATTTAAGGAGAATGAGATGGAAGCCGGACAATTACAGAGAAAAGAAATAAGACTGGACTTAAGAAAATATACAAAAGCAGAGGGATTCAGGGCGCTGGAAGAAAAACTCTGTTCGATTGGAGCAAACGAAGTGTTGATTTCAATTTCAGATTATGACCCGGAAGAAATAAAGAAAGAAGTAGATTTTATTTTTATGAATATCTGGGATTTTGAGAAAACAAAAAATCAAGATGGGGTTTGGGAAGCAAAATGGAGACTTAAGAAAAATTCTCCTGTTCCTGAATTTGACATGAGAATAAAGTTTGTTGAGGATTAACATTTTTTATCATGCCCAAAGAATATATAGATTTAGAAGCACCAATAATTGAGCTAAGAGACGCAATCGAAAATCTAAAGAAAAGCAATAGCCCTGATGATTTAAAAAAATTACAGAGACTCAAAGAGGAATTAAAGAAGGAATGGGAAAAGATAAAGACCCTTCTCACACCTTGGCAGGTTGTCCAGTTAGCAAGACATCCGATGAGGCCATATACTTTAGATTACATAGGATATTTATTTGATGATTTTCTTGAGATTCATGGAGATAGAAGATTTGCTGATGACCCAGCTATAGTGGCTGGACTGGCTTCCTATAAAGGGCAGACTGTAACTGTAGTGGGACATCAAAAAGGGAGAACAACCAAAGAGAAGATATTTCGAAATTTTGGCATGCCAAACCCTGAAGGCTACAGGAAGGCATTGAGAGTTATGAAATTAGGAGAGAAATTTGGATTTCCAGTTGTATCATTTATCGATACACCAGGTGCTTACGCAGGAGTTGGAGCAGAGGAAAGAGGCCAGGCTGAGGCTATTGCATATAACTTAAGGGAAATGAGCAGATTAAAAGTTCCTGTGATAATCTTTGTGATAGGAGAAGGAGGAAGCGGAGGAGCCCTTGCTATTGGTATTGGAGATTTAATCTACATGCTCGAATTTTCTATCTATTCTGTAATATCTCCAGAAGGATGTGCTGCAATTCTTTGGAAAAATCAGTCGGCTATAGAAAATGCTGCAGACAATTTAAAACCAACAGCCAAAGAATTAAAAAAGTTTGAAATAATAGATGAAATAGTGCCAGAGCCTCCTGGAGGCTCTCATTCAGACTATGAAGAAATGGCCAAAATAATAGATTCTTATTTAGAGAAAGGCTTGAAAGAACTTTCCAGAATTCCTTTTGAAGAGAGAATAAATAGAAGGATAGATAAATTCAGAAAAATGGGTGTTTTCATTCAGCAAAAGGAAGCAATAAATTAATTTAAAAGGTTTTTAAAAATAAATGATTATAAAAATAAAAGGAACAAGAGATATATATTATCCTGAAATTGAGAAATGGATATACATAGAAGAGAAAGCAAGGCATATTTTTTCTCTGTATGGATATAAAGAAATCAGGACCCCGATTATTGAAAATACAGAACTTTTTGTAAGAGGGGTTGGAGAGGAAACAGAAATTGTAAGAAAGGAAATGTATACATTCAATGATAAGTCTGGCAGGTCAATCACCCTTAGGCCTGAGAATACAGCTTCAGTTGTAAGGGCAATGATAGAAAATAACCTTTTCAATATAAAGGAGATGCTTCGGGTTTTTTATCTCGGTCCCATGTTCAGATATGATAAGCCTCAAAAAGGAAGATACAGACAATTTCATCAGATAGGCGTAGAGGCATTCGGTGAGGAGGACCCTTCTCTTGATGCTGAGATAGTAGAGATGGGAGATTTTTTGTTTAAAGAACTTGAACTCGGAAATTATGATATATTGGTAAATTCTGTTGGGTGCAAAAAGTGTAAGATTCCTTATGTAGAAATGGTAAAAAAGGAAGCCCTTAAAAAAATGGAGTTTTTGTGCGAAGATTGCAGAAGAAAAATTGATACAAATCCATTGAGGATATTTGATTGTAAAAATGAGGACTGTATTAAAATTTCAGAGGATTTTCCTAAAATTACTGATAATTTATGCGATGAATGTGAAGAGCACTTTAAAGCTGTAATGGAATATTTGGAGAATCAAAATATCAATTTTAAAGTTGAAAAGAGACTTGTGAGAGGCCTGGACTATTATACTAAAACAGCGTTTGAATTTATCTCTCCTGACTTAGGTAGAACACAAAATTCAATCTTAGGAGGAGGAAGATATGATGACCTTGTTTATGAATTAGGAGGACCTTCTTTATGTGGAATTGGCTTTGCTATTGGAATGGAAAGACTTGTTTCGACCTTAAAAGCTTTTGAGCCTCGAGAAAAATCAGAAATTTTTGTAGTTCCTCTGGAGAGGGAATCAAAACATGAAGCATTAACCCTCAGCAAGTATTTAAGACAAAATAATATATCTACCCGTGTAGAGTACAGAGAGAGGAACATAAAATCAACGCTGAGCAAGCTTTCGAAATCAAAAATTAAATGGGTTGTTATAATTGGACGGGAAGAGATATCTAAGGGAATTTATAGATTAAAGAACATGGAATCTGGAATTCAAACAGATGTAAACAAAGAGGAGATATTAAAATGGCTGAGGAGTTAGAAGAAAAAATAGAGTTACCTGGGGACTGGAAAAGAACCGGTTATTGTGGACTGTTGAGTAAGAGTGATAAAGAAGCAGAAGTTATTCTCTATGGCTGGGTTAATAGAAAAAGAGATTTAGGAAAATTAATTTTTATTGATTTAAGAGACAGGGAAGGAATTGTCCAGTTAGTGATAAAGTCTGAATCAGGTAAAATCTTTAAAAAAGCCAAGACATTAAAAAATGAATATGTGATAGCTATAAAAGGAAAGGTTGTCGAAAGAGAAGAAAAATTAAAAAATCCTGAGATGCCCACAGGTGATGTTGAAGTGGAGGTTGAAAACCTTAAAATTTTAAACACTTCTGAGGCTCCTCCTTTTTTAATCGATGAGAAATCAGAGGTAAATGAGGAATTGAGGTTAAAATACAGATATTTAGATTTAAGAAAGACTAAATATCAAACGAATTTAAAATTGAGACATAAGATGTCAATAGAATTAAGGAATTTTTTTAACGAGGAAGGTTTTTTAGAAATTGAAACGCCATTTCTCACGAAGTCAACCCCAGAAGGCGCCAGAGACTACCTTGTTCCAAGCAGAATTTATCCAGGAAGATTCTTTGCTCTTCCTCAATCTCCTCAGATATTTAAGCAGATACTTATGATTTCTGGGTTCGATAAATATTTCCAGCTTGTAAGGTGTTTCAGAGATGAGGATCTCAGAGCTGACAGGCAGCCTGAATTCACACAGATTGATGTGGAGATGAGCTTTCCAGAGGAAGAAGATATATTTTCTTTGATAGAAAGATTGATGAAGAGATTATTCAATAAAGCAAGCTATGAAATTGAAATTCCTTTTAAAAAACTTTCATACACTGAAGCAATGGATAAGTATGGGTCTGATAAGCCTGATTTGAGGATTCCTTATGAAATTGTTGAATTGACTGAAGAGTTTAAAGATTCAAACATTAATTTTTTAAGGGAAAAAATTAACAGAGGAAATAAGGTAAAAGGGCTAAAATTTGAAGATAAAATTATTCTATCTCGAAAGAATCTTGATGAAATAAATGAGCAGACAAAATCACTCGGAGGAAGCGGAATTTTCTGGATAAAGAGAGAGAATGGGGATGTAAAAAGCTCTTTGAAATTAGATACCAATTTTATAGAGAAATTATTTAAAAAAACAGGAGAAAATATAAGTTATTTATTAGGGATTTGCGAAGAAAATGAAAAGGGCTTAAAAATCCTCGGTGAATTGAGAAACTACATGGGCAAAAAATATATGGATTTAAAAAAAGATGATTTTAGACTTGCCTGGATAAAAGATTTTCCTCTTTTTGTATGGTCTGATGAAGAGAATAAGATTGTTTCCAACCATCATCCTTTCACCTCTCCAAAATATGAAGATCTCGATTTACTCGAAAGAGAACCATTGAGAGTTAAAGCAAGAGCTTATGATTTAGTTCTAAATGGAGTAGAAATAGGAGGTGGGAGCATTAGAATCCATAATTCAGAGCTTCAGAAAAGAATATTCAAAGTTCTTGGATTAACGGATGCTGAAATGGAGCAAAAATTTGGATTTTTAATCGAAGCATTAAAGTATGGAGCCCCTCCCCATGGAGGAATTGCACTGGGATTTGATAGAATTGTTATGATTTTAGCAGGAGAAGATTCAATTCGAGAGGTAATTGCTTTTCCGAAAACAACTTCTTCTCTTTGCTTGATGACAGACTCTCCCTCACTTGTGAAAGAAAACCAACTCAAAGAATTAGGTCTTAAAATTATTAAATAAAATCTCTTATTTGAAAAACCCCGCTATAAATGGCGGGGATTCTTAGACGGTAAGGTACTTTATCATTAATATTGCTCGCCCTAACCCATCCCTGGAGGGGCGGGATTGCGGCGAGCCTCCCGTTCAAATTTTTTATTGTATAATTTTGACCTTTATAAGTTTTTCTAAATATTTTTAGGCAATTTTATTTTTAAGTGATAATCTCCCCCACAAAATTTCATGTGTTCATATTATATTTGTTTTTTTGTCTTTTTCTGTTAATTAGAACATAGATAATATTTGAAAAAATAAAAGATTTATTTAATTTTTGGGAGCTTCTTGAACATTCCTTTTATTATGTTTTTTGTCATATCCTGAATCTTATTCAACTTGCTTATCTCTTGTCTATGATCTTTGGCTTCCATCAGAATAGTGCCTGTTTTTGAATCGAGCATCTTTAATTCGAATGATATGTTGTAGAAAAAATTCTTTGTTGGAAATTGAGCCCACTTTGCATCTGCTGGTCTGTGATAATAATCCATTCCTCCTGCCTCTTTACTCTGATACATGAGGACTTTTCCAGAAACTATTGCATCTACTCCAAGAGCCTCTTGAATCTTCTGGAGATCAGATTCAGTGATTTCATCTTTTTTGATATTTAGATTCTCCAACGTTTCTTTTACAATTTTTCTCTCTAAAACCTCAAATCCTTTCTTTTTCAACTCTGAGGCTACAATGTTTGATACTTCTTCTCCTGAGTGAGGGGACTCAGGAGCATCTTCAAATTCAATTACAGCTACTTTTTTGTATTTTCTGAAATCAACTGATGGGTCTATTTTTACATCAAATTCTGAAGCAAAACCCATAAAAAATATTGTTGGGATAATTATTTCAAAAAATATTAAGTTTTTTCTCATATCTCCCCCCTCTTAAAAAGACATTTATTTTCCTTATTCTTTTATTTTTATTTTGATAAAATGAGAGATAGCTTTTTCATTTTTGTCTATTATATTTAGATAAATTCTATACTCTCCAGGAGGAATTCCTTTAAAATCTAAGATATACACTTCATTCATTATTTTCTCTTTTTCTCTCCATTCTCTTTCAATGAGATTTCCTTTTATTTTTTCTCCTTTAAGACTAAACTCCAAAGAGATATTTTCTCCTCCTGGGTTATGTATCTGAAGAAACAAAGCAATTTTTTCATCTTTCCTTATTTTATCTCCCATCAGAGGATAGAATTGGTACCTGGAGAGGCAAATTGATGCATCCTCATTTAGAGTGAAAGGTCTTCCTTTTTTTATTTCACTTTTTTTAAGATAACCTGGGATTGAGTTTATAATCTTTAAAGAGCTATCTTTCTTTAGATCTGGTATTTTGATTATCTTCTCCCATGCTCCAATCTTTCCTTCCTTATTTGTCAATACTACCTTTACCTCATATTCTCCTGGTTTGAGCTTCATGGATTTCATTCCGAATAGATACTGAAGCTCATCTTTCACTTTCCCTTTTATCTTTATTCTTGTCTGACTCATATGCACTTTCTCCTCATCTTTTTCTTTAACAGCTAAAAGAAATGTGAGTTCTTCTGAAGAAAGTTTTTCAAATTGTTCTGTAAGGATGCTCATTCTACATATTACAGAGTATCTTCCAGAACCTAAAGAAATTGCATCTACCTCAGAGAAAAATTTAATATCTTTAAAATACTCGGGAGAGAGAAATGCTGATGCAAGGTTTCTTTTTATTTTATCCTCTTCTCTATAATCTGCATATCCCTTTCTCGATCGAACGATTAATCCTGGTCTTTTAACCTTAACCTCAATTCTATGATATTTTCCATCTTCTCTTTTCCTAATGGGTTTATATCCAATTTCATAATAAGAGCTTAGATCCCTTGAGATTTCTTCACTGAATTTATCGTATTTATCCCCTCTGAATAATATTCCTCCTGTCTCATCTGCTAAATGGGCTAAGGAGAAATTGCTCAGTATAGATTGAAGCTTTCTTATATCATCTATTTTTTCATCTATTGGTTTTACTTTTTCTCCAATGCCAGCTGTTTCTCCTCCAATTGTTACATCCATATCTGAAAGAAGTGACCTAAGGGTTTCATCAAGACTGAAAGTGTAAAATGTTATATTCTCAGCATTAGAAAGATGGATTACTTCATCTATGATTCTGTAATAATCTTTTAAATTCTTCTTAGGTAAAATATCAAATGGGTCAAATATTTTTAAAATCTCTTCTTTTTTTATTTCAGGAATTCCCTGGCTTATAAGCAAAATGTTTTTCTTTCCCGGATTTTTTTTAATAAAATTAATCAAAGCCAACAAAGAGCTTAATGTTTTTTCGATTCTTCTTTTTTGGAAATATGCGTATGAGATATTTTCTATTTCTTTCTTTAAACTACTAACTTCCCATCCTGGATTATACAGTTTTCTAAAAGAAGGACTCTCGGATAATATCCATGGATTTCCTTTTATGTTCTCAATAGACTCCTTTATTAATATTTTATCTAAAATAAAAGGCAGGAGAATTTTTATTCCATCTTTTTCATTTATTTCAGCTATTGATATTTCAACATTATTATTAAGAAGCGTTTCTAATATCTCAAAAATTTTTTTCTTTTCTCTCTCTAAACTTACATAGAAAGTATTGATAGTATCAAAGGTTACAATGAGTTGTTTTTTCTCCGATAAAGTAGGAGGGGTTGTTTCTTTTTTTAACTCCTCAGGCTTTAATTTTAAAGGAATTTCTTCCTTAAGAGATATCAGATTAAAATATTTTGTTGGAACAAGTTTTCCATCTTCGTAGATTTCAAACTCTCTTTCGGTTAAATCTTTTATAAAGTTTCCATGTTTGTCAGTTACTATAACCTCCACCAATACTAATTCTACAATTACCTCATGAGTGGGTTTAATTCCTCTTTCCTTTTCTTGAGTATTTGAAAAGAAAGGACAAAATAAAATATGAGATAAAATGAAAACAACTGAAACCCATAAATAACTGATTTTTTTCATTTTTTTATTTACATTTTAATTTAATTATATTAAATAGAAAATCGAACTTCAATATAAATTTGTAGATTATGATGTTTAACCTCTTCTAACTATTTTTCACATCTTTTTCTATAAAATAATTGTTTCTTCTTTGGGAATTTTTCATTTTAGTTAATCTTTCTTGAGATCTCCGAAAAAACCTTCACATTTGTCATTGCGAGATGCGAGGCACCGTTGCAATCTCGCATTTATAAGGAGATTGCTCCCCTTTTACTCGCAATGATATTGCAACTGAATACTTTTTCAAAAGCCTCTTCTAATTTACTGACAAACACGAGGATCTGCTGTGCATGATCTTCCATCACAAGTATCCCAGCATGTTAGCTGACCTTCGCATGTGGGTTCGCTATGGCATGTTATTCTACAAGTTTCTCCTAAGCAAGTATCTGCACATTTTGTATCACCTTCACATGTAATACCACAGGTATTATAACATGTGTTTCCTCCAGAACCCTCACAAGTGCTCCAGCAGGTATCTTGATTTTCATCACATGTGTTTGTTTGAGTTTGAAGTACAACTACATCAGGGTTTGAGTTTTTAGGTCCTTGACTTTGGTTTCTTCCTTCTAAACTACTTATGGAAGCTTTGAGTGAATCAGAGAAAAGTGGTGAGTCTTTTTCTTCTTCAATTTTACTAAGAGTTGGTGCTTCTCTGCATGCCCAAAGAATGAATAAAGAAGTAAATATTACAATTGAAATCCACAGAATTTTTTTCATTATTTTTTCACCTCCTTTCATTTTACGCTCTCTTTTATGCTTATAAAAGATGATTTAATTTCATTTAAATTATCTCTCATCTCCATTTTTGGATAATCTATTTTTATCTAATTCAAGTAAATCTTTGAATATCCAAAACTCTAAATCATAGAGCTTTCTCAAAGATGCATCTGGAATAGCTGAGGTTGTTTTCATTGATTCATTAAAAAAGATATAAGAACATCCAAGAAGTACTACTACCCCATCTCCTTTTTTTACCATTGTAAGGATTGGAGTTTTTTCTTCTTTTTCTTTGGATTTATTTGAATTTTTTATTTTTAAATCAGAATTTTTTCTATTTTTTGAGATGATAGGATTTTGAACTTTTCTCTCTTTTTCAGGAACTACAAATAGTAAAGGCTCTCCTCCATACACAGCCCCAAGATGCTCTCCATTAAATATCTCTTCTCCTTCTTTATCAACAATTTTTCCTTTCTTTATTTCATAGTATTCCATTCTCAAACCAAATGGAGAAAGAAGCTGAAAGGCAGTGGATGTTTCAATATTTCTTGGATCATCCATTATAAGAGCTTTTCCACCTTTTTTAACATATGAGAGAAATTGGTTTCTCTCTTTTTCAGAGAAAGGTTTTGAGGAGTTAACGATTACAATTGCATCATTTTCATTCAAAGAATCAATAAATTTTAAACCTAAATTTGGAAAAATCCCAAGCCTTTGTGTCCAGACATAGAAGGTTGTAAGGTTGTCTTTTCTCTGGGGGGTAAATTTTTTTGCTGGGAGATAAAAGTTGGAATGTTCACTGTCAAAACTTACTCTGAAATATCTTGTATGAGCTTTAGGGGTTGGATAATTTACTTTGTTTATTCTTTCGATAATTTTTATTCCTGAAGATGAGGCAATAAGGGAAGAGAATAAGATCAAAAGAAGAAATTCTTTTTTATTTATCCGTTTTGAAAGCCTTATTATTAAAATAATTGAGATTAAAGATATCAGAATAAGAATCCAGTTTAAAAGATTGTATTTATTCTTTCTGTTAAGCCATTCAATTGAGCCTAAAATTAGTTCAGGTTTTCCAGGCATGAACATGGAGAAGTTTGAAAAGCATGTGCTGTCTGTAAAAAGAAGAACCCTTCCTTTTCCATATTTTTTTCCTCCCATTTGAACAAATAATCCGTATTCCATTTTAATTTCCTTATGAGGATTCTTTGGAAAGAAGTTTCTCTGAGAATAATCTGCCTCATGAGCTCTAAGACCATATCCTAAGATTACATTTTCTGAAAAAATTGGAGCTTTTAAAGTGCAGGATGTGGCAAAGAGGAAAAATGGCATGTTATTTATTACTGGATGAGGAAGAATTTTTTTTGGATTGTAGAGGGAAAGACTTCCTGTAGAAAGATCATAAGTTGCGTCATATTTAAATCTGAATCCAAAGAGATTCGCGATTGGGTTAAGATATGTTCCCATCCCAAACACATTTGTATGGTCTCCAATTAATAGAAGACCTCTCCCATTCCGTACAAAATCTTTTATTGCTGAAATTTCTCTTCTTGAGAAAGGCTTTGTCGGTGTCTTTATAATTAAAATGTCATGCTTATTCAGTAAATCAGGAAGAATTTCCTTTTTATTAACATTAATGTGATAGAAGTGATTCAAAAAATCTTTAAGACAGTAATAGTTATAGCCTGATCTCTCACCATACCATTCAGTATCATATACTTTTTCTGTCCATTCCCAATCACTATGAGCCTCATCGATTAATAACCTTCCACTCTTTTTTTCTCCTGGATCATTAAATCCCCAGAAACCTATAAATGAGAAGACCCCTAAAGAAATTAGAAGGAATAAAAGGAGATGTCTTAAATTTAAAGAACCAAAATTTATATTTATATTCCTATGGTTTTCCTTTTCTTTAAAAGAAATAAATTTACCCAAGATAAATGGCAATACTATAAAGCTTAAGATTATCCAATGGGGTTTCCATAGAATGGAAATTGATGAAGAATCAGTGAGAAAGAAAAGAATTATAAGATATCTTAAAATACCAAATATAAATATTATTGAAAAAAGAGTTAAAATTTCTTTTTTAATTTTAGATGAAAAAAGAATTATTAAAATTATCCCTCCAGTTAATATATTTAAAATTGGATACAATCCTAAAGATTCCCAGGTAGTGGAAATAGAGATCATCCCTTCTGGAGATTTAAGAATAACCGAGTCTTTCTCAAAACTTGATATTAAGCCAGAGATTCTTCCCAAAAAGCTGAAAAAAGGATTCAGTAAATCTATTCCATGGTATCGAGAGGCAAAATAAATATAAAAAGGATGAACGAGAGTCTGTATTAAAAGAATTAATCCTTGCATAAAGAAACCAAGAGAGATAGGATGAGAAATTTTGTATTTTTTATGAAAAATAGAAAATATTCCTCCAAACAGGAGAAATATTCCACCTAAATTAAAAGGATAAGGAATGAAAAGAATGAATATTAAAACGGGAATTAGAAATATGTAAAGAGAATAATTAATTTTCTCTATTTCAAAATTCCAAAAAGCCCAGATGGCGATTGTTAATCCAAAGAATAAAAAGATAAAATAAATCCAATTCTTTGGAGTGAAGATAGGTAAAAGAAGAATCCACATCATTGAGATAGAATAAAGACCTATCCATATTTTTTTCATTTAAAGAATTCTCCTCCAAGGAGTTTTTTTAAATATAAAATGTTTTTCTCAATATAGTATCTAATACTCTCTAAATTTACATCGCATAAAAAATTTGAATCACCTATTAATACAAATTTCCCCTTTCCATAATCTTTTGAAACAATCAATGGATATCCTACTTTTCCATTTTTATAACTACAGATAATTTTTGCATCATTTCCAACCTTTATAGGCCAAGCATTATAGAATTGAATTCCAACACTATTTCTCTCAGATGAGACAGGGCCAAGGGGAATATTTAAGATGTCGAATCCAAAAGATTTAAGTAGATTTTTTGATCCTTCTTTCTCTTCTTGCCCAACAGAGAGAATGAATATTCCTCCATTTTTTATATATTCTTTTATTGAGTTTATTTCTCTTTTGGAAAATCTTTTTGAGGGAGAAATTGAAATAAATAGCTTACTCTTCTGAAGGTATAAGTCTGAAAATTTTTTCAGAACTAAAGGATTGTATCCATTTCTAATCAAATTGGCCGGAAGTCCCCAAATGCTTCTTTCTAAGGAGAATTTAAAGTCGATTCTTTCAAGGTGGGAAAAATCTATAAAAGCTATTTTTGGAATTGATAAAATATTTGATTCATATTTCTTATTAATATTTGAGGTAAGTCCATAGGATATTAGAATTACCAGTGGAAAAATTACGTACATAATTTTCATATATTTAAGTTTAGAAGAGAAAAAGATTGTTAATGCAATTAAAAAAAGAAAAATTGATATTGTTTTTTTATTCCTCAAAAGCCAGTTGGAGTCATCAGTGGAAAGATATAAAAAGATTTTCTCTACAAAGAAAGGATTTTTCAAAAGAGTTAAATTCTGGAAAGAAGATGTGTCACCAAAAACAAAAACTTTCCCTTTTTTATATCTCTTCTCTGCAACTAAAACCATGTCTCCTAAAAGTTCTCCATTTTTATATCTTCTATCCCCGAGGTATCCATTTCTCGGGTCATTTGGGTTTCCTAAATCAGAGAAACCATATTTTGCTAAAATTACAGGATCAACTGCAAAAGAGGTTTTTAAAGAAGCTCCAACTCCAATACCTGTATCTTCTCCATTATTCAATCCTATAGTTAAAGGATGGGCCATAAATTCAAAATCGTTCTTCCATCCTCTCTTTACATAGTGTCCACAGTCAAAATTTAATTCAATTCCTGATGGCTTTAGAAGGTCATTGAAAGGATCTCTTATCCCAGCTAATCCTGTATGGTCTCCTAAGCAGAGAAGAGAACCGCCTTTTTCCACAAAATTCCATATTGCCTTCTTTTCCTCTGAATTAAATCTTTTATTTAAATTTATCAGAACTAAAACTTTTGTATCTTCGAGAGTTTCTTTATTTATAATTTTCTCCTTTTTTACTTTAAAGCCTGTATTTTTTAAAAAATCAGGAAGCATTCCAAACATTCCCCAGCTTCTCTCTCCATATTTTCCAAATTCAGGTTTATTCCAGTTTAAATATCCATCATCATAGAGAAATACATTTTTCTTTTTATTTTCATGCATGGGATGATAATTTAAAAAAGTATAAGATAAAAATATCAGAATCATACTCACAATTAGATATTTCAGATGATTCTTTTTTAATTCCATCGATAATTCTTTAACAGGGATTTTTCTTTTAAAGAGCAGATACAATGGTATAGAAAGGAGAAGAACATAAATTAAAGATATATCTATGGGAGTTATATAAGTATTTTTAAAGATTTTAATTAAAAGGGATAAAATTGGAAATTGAACTATTAAATAAAACCCATTCAGTAGAATAGAAAAAAAGCCTAAATAAAAGAAAAATTTCCAGTTTCTTTTTTCAGATAAGATGGAATATGCTGAAATAAAAAGAATAAAAAATATAGTGGTGTATATTCCTCCTGGAGTTTGACCTAAGATTAAATCTTTTCCTATTATTTTTGCAATGTTTTTAGAAAAAATTTGTGAAAAGTATTGTAAAGAATACCAAATTAAAGGAAAATTTTTTATAAAAAAAGAAAATATAATAAAAAAAACTGAAGAGATAATTAAAATTGAAAGAATTGGCTCATGAATTTTATTTTTTCTTAAAATTAAATCACAGAAAAAGAGAAATAAAGCTAAAGAAATTATCTTTATCTCTATAATATAAGTTCTTGTAAAAATAAATAAAATAATCACAAAGATAAAAAATAAAAGAAATATAAATTTAAATTTATTCCCAAGAATTTCTGATTGAATGAAAAGTAAAGAAAAAATAAAAAGTGACAAAAATGAGAAAAGTCCATACAATTCATTAGAAAAATTTCCTAAATTTCTGAAGATAAGACTAATTGTAAGAAGAAACATTAAAATTTTTAATGTTTCTTTAATTATTTCCTTTTTCATGGAATAGTTCCCCCTCACGTTTCAAAGATAAATTAATCTCCTCATAGAATTTATAGCAATTGCTGTGCCATTTTTATTAATTTTTTATCTTATTGATATTATTGAATATATGAAATTTTATTTTCATTTAGATTTTGATTAGCGCAAAATATTTTGCTTTTGATTTCTTTAAAATTTAATATTCTCAGGATTTACAAGGAAAAAAAAGTGCAAAATTTTTTTTATTTAAATTGCCAAGGATTTTGCATCTAATTAATTGCTTATGATGTTATCTTATATTTTTTTATTTTATACTGAAGATCCTGCCTTGAGATTTGAAGTTTTTCCGCAGCTTTAGATACATTCCAGTTAGTTTCTTTAAGGGATTTAATTATCTCCTCTCTTTCATAGATTTTTATTCTTTCATTGAGGGAAAGTTCTTCTGGAATTAGTTGTATAATTGATTTAGGTATTGAAATTTGATTTACTATGTCTTTTTCTCTTATTATCCCATCCTCTGAAAATAGAAGGGCGTTTCTCATAATTCCCCTTAACTCCCTTATATTACCTGGAAAGTGGTAGTTTAAAAGGATATCCATTGCCTCAGAGGTTATTTCTTTAAATTCTTTTTTAAACTCTTTCTCTGCTTTTTTTATAAAATATATGATGAATCCTCTTTTTTCCTCATTATCCCTTTCCCTTAGGGGAGTAATATAGAACTTGAAGGCTTTTATTCTGTAGTAGAGAGAATCACTGAATTTTTTCTCTTTTATTAGTTTCTCTAAGTCTTCTGAGGACGAAGCAATTATCCTTACATCCACTATCAGGGGTTTTTCCTCTGAACCAATTGGTTGTATCTCTCCATTTTCAATAACTCTAAGTAAGGAATGCTGAAATCTTAAAGTGGAATCTTGTACTTCATCCAAAAGGACTGTTCCTCCATCTGCGATCTGAATCTGGCCTACTTTATCTTTCAAAGCTCCAGTGAATGAGCCTTTTCTGTGTCCAAAGAGTTCTGAGGAGATTAATTCCTCTGGGAATGAGGAGCAGTTTATGGGAATAAATGGTCTATCCTTTCTTTTTGAAAGAAAATGTATGTATCTTGAAAAAATCTCCTTCCCTGAGCCTGTTTCTCCATAGAAAAGTACTGGGTCATCTGATTGAGCGATTTTTTTTGCAAACTCGTCCATATCTTTAAAGAATTTCCCAATCCATAGAAAATCTTTCTTTTCTTTAAAGGATCCATAAAAATTTAGATATCTTATCTCAAAGGAGAGATTTTTTAGAAGATTTTTTATTATCTCAAGATGGAAGTCTCTGTAGTAATCTTTAAATTGAGAGTTAATGAGGATAATTCCCACCTGCTCTTTATCTACCTCAAATGGGTATGCTAACTGGGATAAAACCCTTTCCTCTCTGAATGATACATAGTATGGGTCTTTTTTACAATCCTTTGCTATATAGGGAGAGAATGTTTCAAGGGAATGAGGAATTATTCCTTTTTTACCTTCCAGAGCTCTTTCTTTTATTCTTTCCAAAGGGGAGAACTCTCCAACTTTTGAGTGAGAGATTAGCTCCAATTTTTCATATTCTATTCTTTGAGGTTCTTTTTCATATAAAGGGGGTTTGGGAGTGCACCCCTTGCATAGGACAAAAAAATAAGACACTATCTATGTAAGGAGGCAGCAAGTGTCTGGTAAAAAAAGAGTATTTAGCCCTGAATTTAAGCTTCAGGTTATTCAGGAAGCTGAAGC
>JBFLYD010000021.1 GCA_040756905.1 Acidobacteriota bacterium | reverse complement strand
AACTTTTTCAAATTCTGATTTCATCGAAAAAGTGGCCGGAATAAATCGGAATGGGTGGCCACTTTCAATCAGAATCAGTGGCCGGTTTGAATCGGAATCGATGGCCACTTTGGATCGGAATATACAAGGAAGAAAATGTTAGTCACAATCATAAGAAAAGAAATCCTTGAGCATGTCGTGAGTCTTAGATTTTTTATTCTTGTTCTTCTCTGCATTGTTCTCATTCCCCTTGGCTTCTATGTAAATTTTAAAAATTACTCAACCAAAGCCCAATCATTATCCTCTCTCGAAAGGGATTATCTTTCAGCCTTAGAAGAATCAAAAAAGGGAGGAAGATACATTGCTGGAGTCCAAGGATTTAGAAAAACTCCTCCTTTAAATGCGTTAATCTCAGGCTATGAAGATTCTTTGCCCAATTCTTTCAGCATTTCTAAGGAAGAAATTGAATGGCGTGGAGGTGAAAACAGGAATGAAATTATAGCGCCTCTATTCGGTCATCTTGATTTGCTTTTTATTATTAACATAGTCATCACTCTTATGGCACTATTGATGAGTTTTGATTCAATAGTTGGAGAAAAGGAAAAGGGAACCCTTAGGTTAACCCTTTCCAATTCCTCCAGTAGAAGCACTATCATTCTGGGAAAACTTTTAGGAGGCTACATAACTATCCTGATTCCTTATATTTTATCAGTCCTCATTGGTATCCTCATCCTTCTAATTTTCGGCTATCCTTTGTTCGATAGAGGAATTCTTTTTCCATTTATTGGGATAATAATTTCCTCCTTTATCCAGATAACTTTAATCCTTCATCTTGGAATGTTCATATCTTCAAGAACTCATAGCTCTTTAAGTGCTTTTACCTTTCTTCTTTTTATATGGGTGATTCTTTTTCTTGGAATACCGAGGCTTTCAGGTATCATCTCCAAGGTTATTTATCCTGTAAAAGATGAGATAGTTTTTAAACGGGAGAAAGAAAGTGTCAGAAGGGAAATTGAAAAAGAAAAAGGAGCAAAGCTTGTAGAAGCATTAGAAAGGGAAAATATGATTGGTAAAGAAGGAATGATTGGCGGGGGGAGAGATTGGTGGAATAAATACAGGAAATTGAGAAAACCTATTGTAAAGATTTTTGAAGAAAAAATTGCCAATTCGCTCTTAAAACTTCAATCTGATTATGATCGTCGTATGACTAACCAGCAAATCTTAGCAGTTATCATCTCAAGAATATCTCCAGCCTCTTGTTTTGCTTATCTTCTATCTGATTTAGCTGGAACAGGTCCTGGAGAAAGGGAAAAATTCTTCCAATCCGTAAGAACTTACCAGAATCTTATCGAGCAGAAATTCTGGAGTAAAACATGGCAAGACCAGATGACAGTTAAGAGAGGAAAAGAGTCTATGAATTTTGGCTTTGGAGGTTCTGATGAGGATATTCCAAGAATCTATGAGCTACCTCTTTTTTCTTATTCATCTATCACAATTGGAGATGCCATTAAAAAAAGAGCAGTGGATTTAGCAATATTGATCATATATACTGCCATTTTTTTCGTTGTCACTTATTATTCCTTTATTAAATATGATGTTCGATAAATATTGCTATTACTCCCTATCCATTAGCTTTGAAGGGAAGAGTGGAGAATATTAGTGTGCTGTTCCTTAAATCTCTTCGCAGGCAGACGGTCTCTCTTACAGCACACTGAAGGGGTATGGGGAAGAAGGCTTCCCCATGTCTGGGGGTGCTCAGCGAAGCGTCTAAGGAGATCTTTCTCCCATAGGGAAAGTGTTGTGTCACATAAGAATAAGGAAAGGTATTTAAGTGACACAACACTAATTGGTGAAAAGGGATTAAGAGGTGAGAAAATGAATACCCATGAAAAGCTTCTGAGGAAAGCTAATAATATCAAGAGAAACTTAAAAATTTGCGTAAAAATCTTAAATTTTTGTGTAAATTTTTACCCATATAGAAAGAAGCTAATAATATCAAAGAGAAAAAAAGAATTTTAATGAAATATGGATCAAATTGAGTAATTATTTACCCGCTTTTGTCAATAAACCTGGTTCAACCCAGGGGAAGGAAATATATATAATTGTTGACTTCTTTCTAATTTTATATAATTTGGCATGGAGTTTGCTTAATCTATTGGGAAATTATGAAAATATCAATCATTTTACCTGATGATATACTGGAGGAAGTGAAAAGATTGTCTAAAGCAAGGACAAGAACAGAGGCCATTATATTATCACTTAAAGAATACATCAAAAAAAAGAGGATAGAGGAGATCATAAATATGGAAGGGAAGCTTGAATTTTCAGATGATATGGAGAGATTAAGACATGATTAAAAAGATTTTTTTTATTTTGATTCTAATTTCTATATCTCTATTCCTCTTTCCCCAGGAATCTCAGACCCAAAAACTTTTAAACCTCAAAAAAGCACAGCTTCACCTTCAGGAGATGAGAGGAGATTATGAAAGAGCGCTGAAACTAAAAGAAGCTGGTTTAATCTCTGAGGAGGAGTTTGCAAAGAAAGAAACCTCCTATCTAAGGGCACAGGTTGAATATCAGCAAGCACTTATCTCATTTACTGGTTCTGAGGCAAAAGTTGTAGTTGATTCAGCCACAAAATGGATGGATCAAAGGGGAAAAATCCATGTAAAAGTATCCCTTCTTTATTCAGCAAAGGAATTAGAAGCATTGTTTTCTTTAGGAATAAAGGAAGAGCTATTTCCTCAGGATTTCCTGAAAGAGATAAAAGATATATATGTATCACTTCTTTCAGATGGGTTTATAATCTCAGAGCCGTATCAGGAAAAAATCTCATCGCTTTCTTTAGGAGAGGCGAAAGAGGCAGATTTTATTTTACTTAAAGATGTTGAATCCTTAGAGGTTTCGGTTTTCTACGCAGGAAGAGAAGAGAGAACAAAGGTATATCTTCTAAAAGAAGCCTCCGCAAACATTGTGACAGTGAATTCATCTCAATTCTCCCAGGAGGCTGATTTAGGAGGAGAAGCCTCATTTGACCTCTCTTTGGAGAGGTTCACAAGGGAAGGTTCTGTATTTAGACTTCACCTCTTTGGTCTTCCCCATCAGATAGCCTACGATTTCATCGATCCCCAGACTTCTGCAAGACTCTCCCAGATAAAATTCTCTGAGGGAATAACCTCTTTAAAGCTCCAGTTAAAACTCTACCTACCAAAAAATCCTTCAGAGGAAGTAAAAATAGATAAATCTATTGAGTTTTATACACTCTGTCTGGATGAAGAAGAATCTAATAAGCTTGAAAGATCTATTAGCCAAACGGCTAAAGGACCAGAGGGCAAAATGGCTATTCTAAAAGACATAAAGGGAGGAAAAGTAAGGCTTGAGATAATACCCAGAGGAATAGGAAGGATTGAGGTAGGAGCTTTAAACCTATACCATGAGATAAAAGTGGGAGAGGATGTGGAGATGGATGTAAATGTGAAAAACACAGGAACAAGAAGATTGGATAACATAAGAATATATACGGATTTACCTTTAAACTGGAGAGCTGATGTAGAGCCAGATTTAATTCAATCATTGGAACAGGATAAAGAGAGAATCGTTAAGATAAGGTTTCTTCCCCCAGTAGATGTATCAGTTGGAGATTATGAACCAAAGATTAAGACCGAATGCACATCTTTTGGAAGAAGGATTGAATCAGAGGATAAGATCGTAAGGATTCACATCTCATCAAAAACAAATATCCTGGGTATAACAGTGCTGATAACATTACTCATAGGTCTTTTAGTGGGCATTGTGGTATTTGGGATAAAACTAACAAGGAGGTGAATATGCTTAAAACTGAAAATCTCACAAAAGTATATGAGGATAGAACAAGGGCTTTGAATAATTTAAACATGGAGGTAAAAAAAGGGGAGATATACTGCCTTTTAGGTGCAAATGGAGCTGGAAAAACAACAACGATAAATCTATTCCTGAATTTTATTCCTCCAACCTCTGGAACTGCCTTTATAAACGGAATAGACGTCACAAAAGACCCCCTTGAAGCAAAAAGATATGTCTCCTACGTTCCAGAGAATGTCATGCTCTACGGAAACCTTCGTGCAACACAGAACCTCGATTTTTTTGCAAAATTAGGAGGAAAAAAGAATTTAACCAAGAAGGATTATTTCAACATTATGAGAAGAGTAGGACTGGAGGAGGAGGCGTTTGAGAAAAGGGTGAAACACTTCTCAAAAGGGATGAGACAGAAGTTAGCTCTGGCAATTGCAATTACAAAGGATGCAGAGAATATGTTACTTGATGAACCAACAGCAGGTTTAGACCCTCAGGCTGCCCATGAGTTCCTCGAGATTCTATTTGAGATAAGGGATGAGGGAAAAGCAGTCCTCATGTCAACCCATGACATATTCCGTGCAAAGGAGATTGCAGATAGAGTTGGAATAATGAAAGAAGGATACTTAGTTGCAGAGATGACCTCAAAAGAGATAGAGCATGAGAATTTAGAGAAACTCTACCTTCAATACATGGAGACAAGATAAACAATGAAGATAGCCATTTAGCCTTTTGGCTTTAGAGCTAACGGGCTAAATGACTAAAGGGCTACACAGAAGCTAATGATCAAAGAAATTGTTAAAAATGAAATAAGAAGCAACCTTCTGAGCTATAAATTTTTTATTGCCATTCTTTTAACTTCCCTTTTGTTAAGCCTTTCCATTTTTATAATGTATAAGGACTATAAAGAAAGGCTTTCAGACTATCATATAATAAAACCAAAGCCAGAAGAGCCTATAGTGGTTCTTCCTCCCAATCCCCTTTCAATTTTTGTAAAAGGTGTTGATGAAGCTATGACCAGGTCTTTTGAAATCTCTGTTACAAGAATTCGAGTAGGAGCAGGACAAAAAGCATCAAACCCAATATTTTCTTTCTATCCAACAGTAGATTTTCTTTATGTGATTAAAGTGATTCTATCTTTAGTTGCTCTTCTTTTTGGATTTGACAGAATATGTGGAGAGAAAGAATCAGGAACATTAAGAGTTTTACTTTGCAACAATATCTCAAGGGCAAACATTGTTTTCGGAAAGTGGATAGGAAATTTTTTATGTCTCGTTTTGCCTTTTCTAATTATATCCCTTCTTACCTTTCTAATTATAAACATTGATCCTCAAATAAAATTTTCTTCTGATCATGCATCAAGATTTTTGATTCTTTTGAGCATTTCAATTTTTTATATATCCGTATTTTTTACTCTCGGATTTCTTATTTCATCCATCACAAGAAAATCATCAACCTCCCTGGTAGTTCTTCTTTTTTTATGGGCTATTTTAGTTTTTGTAATTCCCAATTCGGGAAGTCTTATAGCTCGAGGAGCTAAAGATCTTCCATCAGTTAAATCTATAAATCAGAAAAGGCAGCACATATGGATAGGTGAGGTATTTGAAAGAATTCAGGAAAGAAAGATTGGTAAAGGTGAAACTTTGAAAGATTGGGCTTCAAGGGTGGAAAAAATAAGCTCTGAAAATGATAAACTCGATGAATCTTACAGAATCAAATTCGATAAGTTTATCGATTTCGTCAAATCAATAAATAGGATTTCTCCTGTTTCAAGCTACATTTTTTCCATGATGGATATTTCTGGGACCGGAATTGGTGAGGAAAGGAATTTAAAAAGAGAATTAATCACTTACAAAAATAGAATTCTTCCGTTTCTCTATCAAACAGAAAAACCATCTATTTCCCATGCATTTAAATACAATCAAAGGTCAATCTCAGAAATACTTCTTGAAGGTGCTTTTTTAGATTTATTTCTAATTATTTTCTGGAATATTATGTTCTTTACCTTAGCTTATTATTTCTTTGCTAAATATGATGCGAGATGAAAAATGTTTAAAACAATTGTGAAAAAAGAGGTTCAAAATAATATTTCTTCATTCAAATTCTTTGTAATCTTTTTATTTTTAATAATACTTATTCCTTTGACATTTTTCTTTTTAAGCATAGATTATTCTAAAAAAGCAGATGAATATTCCCAGAGGCAGATAGAAATTGAAAATTTCTTGAAAAATTATGCCCATTTCAACAGGATAGGAGCTATTTTAAACCCTTTTCAACCTCCTATTCCTTTTCATTCCATGATAAGAGGTATTTCTGAAGATATAAATTTAGAATTCTTTGATAACGACCCCATTCCTATAGTATTCCCCCTTATAGACTTCACTTTCATAGTCTCGATTTTCTTGAGCCTTGCTGCATTGATTCTCTCTTATGATTCTATTTCAGGAGAAAGAGAGGATTTAACTTTAAGCTCAGCTTTATCAAACAGCATCTCAAGGTCAAGATTAATCCTGGGTAAAATTGCAGGCGGAATAATTACCCTTCTTATCCCATTCTTTGTCTCCTTGTTAATTGGGCTTTTAATCATAAGTTTCAACTCAAAATTTAATTTTAATGTATCTGACTGGATTTCTTTTCTAATAATAATTATAGGAGCCATAATATACATATCAATTTTTTATTGTATAGGTATTTTTATATCCTCAAAACATCGATTTTCTTCCTCTTCCATATTGACTTCCCTTTTTTTCTGGGTTTTATTTGTTTTCATCATCCCAAATATTTCTCCATACATTACTTCGTTCATCATGAAAATGCCTTCATACATAAAAGTTCAAAGAGAAACCTCAAGGATTACTGATGTGGAAAGGGATGAACTTGGAAGAAAGTTGTGGAGAAAGAAGGAAGCTCAGCTTTATAAAAAATATCCCTTCTTGAAAGAAACTCCTTTAGAAAAAGACCGGAAGGAAAGAGCTAAGACTGACCTTGCGTTCAGGAAAGCTATGGAAGAATATACAAATGAATGGCAGAAGGCCTGGGAGGAGGCTAATAGAATTCAAAATGAAAAGGCAGATAAAATCTGGAGACAGTTTGGTAAAAAGCAGGACTCTCAAATTATTATCTCAGGAATTATTTCCCTTCTTTCCCCTCTTTCCAACTTCACATATTTAGCTTCTGATCTTTCTTCAACAGGGATAAGAAATATGATTCATTTTGCCAGAATTGGAAAAAATTGGGCTGAAAGATTCAGAGAATATGCCATGAAAAAAGTTTCAGAATTTCAGAAAAATCACCCTGCTGAAGATCCCTGGAACACATTTATTGATATGTCAGATAGGCCTAAATTCTCTTATAACCAGGAAGAATTAAAAGGAAGACTTCTATGGTGTCTTCCATTTTTTTCAATACTTATCATTTTCCTCCTGATATTTTTCATTTCAAGCTACATTTCCTTCATAAAATATGATGTGAGATGAGAAGAGATGATATGGAATATCTCTAAAAAAGAATTTTTGAGTAGCCTTCTCACTTTCAAATTCCTTATTGGCCTATTGCTCTGTGTTTTATTGATACCTATAAGTATTAATTTATCTCTTGTCCACTATCTTGAAAGATTGAAAATTTACCAGCAGGAGAGCCAAAAGTATGAAAAGGAATTCAAGGAAATTTATGTTTACTCCCAAATTCGTCCAACAGTATTAAAAAAGCCTGAGCCTCTAAGTATATTCATTTCAGATTCAGAAGAAGTCCTTGGAAATAAAGTAAAAATCCTCCTCGGGCAAGTTCCTTTCCTGGCTGAGGGCTCAGCTACTGAAAGGGAAAACCCATTTCTTGCTTCATTTCTTAACATTGATTTTACTTTTATCTGCTCGGTCTTACTTTCTCTTTTTGCCCTTCTTTTCACTTATGATTCTTTCTCTAAAGAGAAAGAAAGTGGAACATTGGCAACTACTTTAGCTAATAATATCTCCCGTGATAGGTTGATTGTTGGAAAACTATTAGGTCATGTTCTCACATTACTTCCAATCATATTATTGAGTTTTATTGTAAGCTTTTTAGTAATCCTTGTGCATCGCTCTATTGAATTTAAAATTGAAGACTGGCTTCGAATATTGAGCATTTCTCTTTCTTCATTGCTTTATGTTCTTATTTTTTTACTTTTAGGTATGTTTATTTCTACTCTTACTTCTCGCTCTTCCACTAGTTTGATGATTGCATTGTTTATCTGGGTTTTTCTGGTGATAATTGTGCCAAATGCCTCGCTTTTTTTATCTCAAAGTTTGACCAGTATCATACCTAAAGAAGCAATAGATAAAGCTACAAAAAATCTGAATGAAGAATTTGGAAAAAAGGTAAAAAATTTTGAAGAAAAACTTCCTAAACCCGTAATGGGAATAAACTGGCTTTATATAGGTGGTATAGATGGACAAACTCGCATGATCAGCCCAAAAGATGTAATGGAAAATAGAAGGCAATTAAACTCATTTTCTGAACCACTTAGAATAGAATATGCCCAGAGAAAATATGCGATCCAGCAAAATTATCTAAATGACCTTATTCGACAAAGTAATTTAACTAAATATCTTTCAATAATTTCGCCTCTAACTATATTCAGACACATAGCTTCTGGCTTAACCAGGACAGATTTGGAGAGTCATCTTCAATTTATAGAAAAATGCAAAAGGTATCGAGAACAAATTATAAATTATTACATGAGTAAAAACCTGTTTTCCTCTTTTGCCTATTTTACCCAGATGAAAGAATCTGAGATGAGAACAGCAGATGAATGGATAGCCTATTATACAGAGGGAAAGTATAAAACTTATAGAGAATTAGAAAGCGTGACAAAGGGTAATTTCTTTAGAATGTTTGCAGAGTTTAAATATGGTCCGATCGATATCTTGAAACATTTGAAATCTTACCTTGATGTTAATGATATTCTCCGCTTTTCTTTAAAGAATGAGAATTATATCGATACACTCCAGAGAATTTCCATTGATCTCATCGTTCTTATCATTATCGTTGTTATTTTATTTTCTCTCAGTTATGTTGCCACTATAAGATATGATCCACGTTACCAATAAAAAAATATGTGGCTAATTATTAAACGGGAGCTTTTAGATCATTTGTATAGCCTTCGCTTTTTGCTGATTTCCATTCTTACAATTTCTCTTTTTATTGTTAACGGTATTTCTTACACCTCTCGTTATAAAATTGAGATTAAAGAATATAGCGACAACATTATCGAAGAAGAGGAAAAATTACGTTCCTTGAGTAGCAACTTGGGAAAGCTTTCCCTTCATGACCAGAAGTTTTATTTGTCTCCCAGGCCAACTGCTTTTATCAATGAAGCTTTCGAAAAACATCTTCCCAATCTATTTATTTTCAATGCGTTCCGCATATTTGAATATCAACCCCGTAAAGGAGGTGGAAATCCTTTCCTTCAGAAATTTCAGGATGTCGACTGGATTTTTATCATCAGCATAATCTTAAGTTTTGGAATTATAGTGTTAACCTATGACGGAATTTCTGGAGAGAAAGAAAGGGGCTCATTAAGGCTTTCAATATCTATGAATATAAACAGGTGGAAAATTATCCTCGGAAAATATTTTGGAGTATTGATTACCATTTTCATACCATTATTGGTGGGAGTAATTTTAAATCTTTTGATTATCACAAATTTTAAATCCATTCCCCTTGGAACCGATGTATTAGTTAAAGTTCTTTCATCATTGGCGCTATCTTTTTTGTATATTTCCAGCTTTACTTTTCTTGGCTTGCTGATGAGCTCCCTTACAAAACATTCATCCACAAGTTTGGTTTCTTTACTTTTATGCTGGGCAATCTTGGTATTGTTAATTCCTAATATGGGAGCGATTATAATCTCCCAGATACACTCTGTGCCAGAGCGAGGAGAGATTATTGAAAAAATTAGCTTGGTAAAAAAAGAAATGTTTGAGAACGCACCTGAAGGAACATGGGCAATGGAGCCCTCAAATCCTTTCAGGCCATCTCATAAGGTGAGGGCTGAAACTACAAACAAGATGTTACAGGCAGAAATGTCAATTCGAAATGATTATTATCAAAAGCAGCTGAACCAACTTAAATTGGCAAGAAATTTATCGAGGATCTCACCAGCAGCACAATTTAGATATGCAAACGAGACTATAATACTCGGAGGAATAATTAGATTTGAGCATTTAAAAAGAAAATTGGAGATCTATCGCCAGATTCTTTTAGAATTTGTTAAAAGAGAGGATGCTAATGACCCTAATAGCCCCCATTGGATCAACCCGGAGTCAGAGTTATTTTTCACGAACAAACCAGTTAACTATGAAATTATTCCAAAGTTCAAGGATGAAATTCCTAAAGGGAGTGAACAGGTTAAAAATATATTTATCGATTTCAGCTTATTAATCTTTTCTAATTTATTGCTACTTTACTTAGCTTTCATTGCTTTTTTAAAATATGATGTCCGTTAAATTAATACAAACGACCCAAATAATTTGACATGTAGGGCAAAGCTTCAGCCTTGCATTGCGCAACTCCGAATCAACCCATGAAACAAGTTCAGGGAGGGGGGTGAGGGGACAGGAATGCATCAGAATTAAATGCGTTTATATTAGTTAAAAAAAGAAGCAATTTTTATGCTCCACACTTTCCAGATAGCTTCCCAGATTATTCTTTTAGATATTTTAGATTTTCCTTTTTCTCTCTCCTGAAACATAATCGGAATTTCTTTTATCTTAAATCCTTTTCTATAACACAAATAGTTAACCTCTATCTGAAAACAATAGCCATCAGAGGAGATTCTATCGAGCTCTAAATTTCTTAAAACTGAGCTTCTAAAACACTTGAACCCTCCTGTTAGATCATTAACCGGTATCCCAAGAATAAGCTTTGCATAAATGTTTCCGACTCTGCTTATAAATCTTCTTATGATACCCCAGTTGGATATGCCTCCTTCTTCAATGTATCTTGAACCAAGAACTAAATCATTGTTTTTAATTTCATTTAAAAAATCTGGAATGTATGAAGGCTTATGGGAAAAATCAGCATCCATCTCAAAAGCAAAATCAAAGTTTTTTTCTAAGGCGTATTTAAAGCCTCTTATGTATGCTGAGCCTAAACCTGATTTTCTTTCTCTCTTTATTAAAAAAATATTTTTATTCTCTTTCATCAATTTTTCAACTATTTCAGAAGTTCCATCCTGAGAATTATCATCCACCACAAGAACGCTGAGCTCTACATCCTGGATTTTGAGATTAAAAATTTCCTTTATCAGATTTTCGATATTTTCTGCCTCATTATATGTGGGAATTATTATAAGAGCTTTCATCAAACTAGGTTTTGTTCAATGGACTTTATGAAAAATATTTTTTTTGAAGATATTCATGAGACCTCACCCTATAGTATCTTTTTCAAGCGGAGAAGTGATAAATAAAAAATGATTATTAAAAAATTTATCGTCAAAACTGAATAATTCATAAACTCTGAATATAATTTCCTTCCCATGAGATCGTAAAGAGTTCCACCAATAAGAGCGAAATTCAATACTAATATAAACTTATGCGCTGTTTCAAACCTGTTAAAGTACTTAACTAAAATTACAACTCCAAGCGTTGATGAAATCAAAGTGTAATCCCATCCAAGGGGGGAAATCAGTGGTATCATAATCAAAATCATTGAAGACTCAAGAATCTCCTGATTCTTTAAGACATTTATTTCTCCAATTGAATGAAGATAAATCAAAAGAAAAAAAAATAAGATTAAAAAAATAAAATAAAAAATTAAAACATCCTTTCCTTTAGTCACATTCTTTGTGAAAAATGCCATCAAGGAAACATTATCTTGAGAAGAAATAAGAGAAGGAGTAGATACTGAAAGATTCTTAATCCATTTTTCTACCTCAAGAAAGTTTCCCTTAAGTCCATAAAAAATTGTTGGGATGAAGAAAAAGATTGTTGTAAAAATTAATGAACTCAATACAAGTTTAATTTTCCTCTTAAAGAAGAAATAGATAAGAAAAATCGAATAATAGGGCTTGATGATTACTGAAATCGAAAGAAACAATCCTGATAGAAAATCTTTTTTCAACACAAAAAAATATACCATTAAAATCAGAAAGAAATTCATCACAGAATTTACCTGTCCAAGGTTGATCTCATGGCCATAAAATTTTGCGAGAATTAAAAAAGAGAGAAAAATAACCATTAAATTTCTGGCATCATCTCTATTTATCAATTTAATCGAGAAATAAAAAATTAAAATGGATGCTATAATTTCTAAATAGAACCAGATTAATTTAGCAATATTAAGAGGAAAAAAGGATATAAATGAAAATAAGAAAGCAAAAAAAGGAGGGTATTTGAATTGATAGTGCCCATCTTCAATTCGATATAACGATTCTCCATTTATAATTCTTTCGCCTGCTTTGTAATAAACAGAAAAATCCACCATCTCTTTTTTTACTTTAAGAAAATAAATCAGAGTGAGAGAAATAAAGATTATAAAAAATACAAAAAAGTATAAAAATTCTTTTCTTTTTAGTAATTTCATCAGAAGGGAAAATTATGTTTTTTTATTTATTATCCTCTTTTACTGCGTTAAGAATCATTTCAAAGAAATTTGGTATCGCAGATGAAATTCTTCTCCATCGAGGAATATAAGGAAAACTATATGGATATTTAATAAATTCCTCTCCTGCGATTCTGAGCCCCTCTATAAATGTTTCTACTGCCAGGGCTTCATAATGTCTGTCAAAAACCAGGCTGTTTATCGCAGCATCATTCTCATATCTTAAAATAGTTTCCATTGCAATATTCGAATATGTTGCACCGAGTGTTTTAAAAAATCCATCAGAAAATACAATTCCATCTCTTGCAAGGGTTCTAAAGAGAGATTTTGAGATATCAATTACCATTTTTAAAAGGCCTTTTTGAGGATCTTTAGGTAAAAGTGGCTGATGCTTATGTTCATAGTTATCGGTTAAATCAGACTGACATATTCTATGAATCGAACAATTCGCGTATACCTCAGCTAAGACACCTGCTTCAAGTCCCCAATCTCCTGGTATTCTTATGTTTCTTATTAAGTCAGCGATCATAGAAAATTCTCCAGCAAGAGGATACCTGAAACTGTCAAGATACTCTAAAAATTGATTTGGCCCGATTATTTTCCGTAATGCTCTGATGAACGGGGTGAAGAATAATCTTGTTACTCTACCATGTAGTCTATCTGTAATTCTGCTGTAATATCCTTTACTGAATTCATAGTTCAGATTCGGGTTTGCTACTGGATAAATCAGTCTTGCCAATAGCTCTCGATTGTAAGTTAAAATATCGCAATCATGCAATGCGATTACATCACTTTCTCCGTCAGCTAAAACATATCCATACGCCATCCATGTTGACCTTCCCTTTCCATCAGGTCCTGCTGAAAGCTCATTCTTTTCGAGTAATTTATATAGTTTCTGAATCCTCTCTCCATCATTCCAGATTATTGAAACTTTTTGTAGAAGAGCTGAAAAAAAATCCTTTGCTATTTTAAACTCTTTCTTCTCAGTTCTTCCAAGAGTAATAACAATCTGGTATAAATACTTAACTTTTTGGAGTTCTTTTATTATTCTTGGAAGCGCCCTTCCTTTCAGTTCAGAAAAAAGAGCTGGAAGGACAAGGGAAATTTTTCTCTTTTTAGAAATCTCAAACAGCTCTTCTTCCAGCTTCTCTACATTAGAAGCACCCAATCTATGAAGGGTTGTAATCGTCCCATTTTGAAAAAAATCGCTCATTTTTTCCTCCCTAATAATATTTAAACAAAAATTCTTCTACTTCTTCATCCCATCCAGCTGGGCCTGGAACTCGAGAAATTTTAACATTTTCCAATTTCAATTTAATTCCCCATTCAACACTTCTATCTTTTTTCCTTATTAAAACCGGAAAATCAACTGCTTTTAGAAGGGGTAAATCATTCATGCTGTCTCCCAGCCCAAGTGTTAAGGTATCTTTTCCTATTTCTCTTCTGAAAATGTTCATCAATTTTTTTATTGCCTTTCCTTTATCATTGCCAATTGAAAGATTGAAAAATCTTCCTCCTTCGGTTACAGTTACCCCCATCCTTTTTGCAGTTTCATCCAATATCTTTACTGTTTCTTCGTTCTTATTCACAAGCAAAAATGACTCAGAGTACTCCCTCTGTTTTGCAAGCTTCGCTTCTTCTTCAGGCAATCCTGTCAATTTAATGATTTCCTCTACTTTCATTTCAGAAAAACCTCTTAATTTTAATCCCGTATTTTTCTTCAGCTCAGAAAAAATTCCTATTAATTTTTTATATTCAACACCGATTTCAATTATTTTATAATCTTTTTCAATTCTATCAAAAAAATACTTCCTTTTAAAATAATTCGGTGGTATAAAAACAGCTCCTCCATTTTCAGAAATGAATGGATGGAAATTTTTAAGCCTTTCTCTATAAACTTCAATTTCTTTTCGAGTTTTACTTGAACAGATAATCAATGGGATTTTCACCAATTCAATAATTCTAAGAGCATCCTTTGCTTCATCAAAAGAGTAGGTATCCATATCGAGAAGTGTTCCATCCAGGTCAGTAAAAATAATAATTTTTTTCTTTGCTTTTTCTGCCATTAAATTTTTATCCTCCCTCCCTTATCTCTTTCAAAAAAATGAAATTTTAATTCATTGAATTCGATAAATACTTTTTCTCCAAATTCAGCTTTAAACTCAGGCTCTGCCTTGCATGTTAATTTTTTATCATATAATTTAACAGTTACAAATGATTCTGACCCCATAGGTTCAACTGCATAGATGTATGATTCAATTCCTTTAAGTGTTTTTTGTTTTGAGATTTTTATATACTCCGGTCTTATGCCAACAATTAATCTTTCATTTGATATTTTATTTAATATTTTTTTCAATATATTTTCCTGGATATTGACTCTTAATCCATCGGAATAGAAAAAATAACCATCTTCTCTTTTTATCGTTCCTTCTATGAAATTCATTGAAGGGCTCCCGACAAATTCACCAACAAATACATTCTCAGGAAATTCATATACTTCCATTGGAGAACCAACCTGTAAAATTTCTCCTTTAAAAAGAACTCCAATCCTATCAGAAAGAGTCATTGCTTCAGCCTGATCATGCGTAACATAAATCATAGTGACCTTCAACTCATTGTGCAATTTTTTCAACTCGGCTCTCATTTCCATTCTCAACTTTGCATCAAGGTTTGAAAGAGGTTCATCCAGAAGAAAAACCTTCGGTTTTCTTATTATAGCTCTCCCCAATGCAACCCTCTGTTTTTCTCCACCACTTAATTCTTTTGGCAATCTCTTTAATAAGCTTTCAATTCCAAGCATTTCTGAAACTTTATTTACTTCTCTTTCGATGTATTCAGCTGACAATTTTTTAATCCTCAACGGAAATGCAATGTTTTCAAAAACATTTAGATGGGGATATAGAGCATAACTCTGAAAAACCATAGCCACATCTCTCTCTTTTGGAGATGTATCATTAACTATTTTTCCATCAAAATATATATATCCCTCTGATACAGATTCTAAACCTGCAATCATGTTTAATATAGTGGATTTTCCACATCCACTCGGCCCAACAAAAGTGAAAAATTCTCTATCTTTTATCACTATGTTGATTCCTTTTATAACTTCAACATTGTTAAACCTTTTACTTATGTTTTCAAATCTTACTTCTGCCATTTCTTATCCTTTAATTGCTCCTGCGGTTAAGCCTTCAACTATCCTCTTCTGAAAAAGTAATGTCAGCATTATTAGAGGAATTGTTACTGTAATCGATGCAGCAGCAATATCTCCCCATGGAATCTCATGGAGACCTGGAAATAGAGCAATTCCCACAGGAATTGTTCTTGACGATTCAGTATTTGTAAAAGTTAAAGCATAAAGAAACTCATTCCATGAAAAAATAAAAACAAGGATAGCAGTTGTAAAAATTCCCGGCCCTGAGAGGGGTAGAATAATTTTTATAAAAGTAGTGAATGAGGTACATCCATCGACTTTAGCTGCCTTTAAAAGGTCATCGGGAATTTCTTTGAAAAAATTAGATAAAATCCAGATCGTTAAAGGCATTGCAAAAGTAGTGTATGTTAAAATCAATGCCCACCAGGTATCTCTCAATCCAAGAAATCTGATTATTATGTAAAGAGGACTAACAGTTGCTATCGGTGGAAACATTGAAATCGAAAGAAAAATACTCAGTATTATAATTTTTCCTCTGATTTTTAATTTTGCTATCGAATAAGATGCCAGTGAACCTATGATTAAGCAGAGGAGAGTTGTAGCAGTAGCAACGATAAAACTATTTAAAATAATCCTAAAAAATGGATGCTCTTTGAATACTGCTCTATAATGAGAAAAAGTAGGAGTCTTGGGGAAAATGGGAGGAATCGAAGTCAATTCATGATCGGGCTTAAAAGAAGTAAAAAATTGCCATAAATAGGGACCAAGGCAGTAGAGAAGAGAGAGAATCAACAGGAAATAAAACACGATAATTTTTATTTTCATTTATTATACCTATTTAAATTCTCTCAATCCTTTGCCAATAATTCTGATGTAGAGAAAACTTATGCTCATGATTGAAAAAAATATAACCACAGAAATGGTTGACCCATACCCGAATTGAAGAGTTTGAAAAAGAACCTTATAGGCATAAATAGAAAGAGTTTCTGTTGTGTTTCCTGGACCTCCTCCTGTCAGGACATAAATTGCATCGAACACTCTAAAAGCATCAAGAGTTCTAAATACGAGAATGACCATTATAACAGGTTTTAATATAGGCAAAATTATTTTTTTAAATATATAAAAATAATTTGCACCATCAACCCGAGCTGCTTTAATCAAATCTTCGGGAATAATCTGCAGTCCGGCTATAAAAATAAGAGCAACAAAAGGAGTGGTTTTCCAGACATCCATGAATATTGCAGCATGAATTGCAAAATATCTATCCCCAAGCCAGTTAACGCTGGATGAAATTATGTGAAAATACTTCAACACAAAATTAAGCACTCCAAAATCGCCGTTGTATATCCAATCCCATATCTTTGCTGAGACTACTGTTGGAATTGCCCATGGAATTAAAATTATCGCTCTAACTATTCCTCTTCCGGGAAATTTTCTGTTAATTAAAAGAGCTATCGCCAAGCCAAAAATGAATTCAAGGGATACAGAAATGACAGTAAAATAAACAGTGTTGAATAAGCTGTTCCAGAATCTTTCATCATTTATAAGAAATGCATAATTTTTCAATCCAACAAATTCAGATATGTTGAAAATAAGCATTTTTTTATGGAAACTGAGCCAAACAACATAAATTATCGGAAACAAAGCCACAATGGAGATTACTATAAGAGAAGGAACTATCAAAAAATAACCTAATTTTTGATCATCAAAAAATTTTTTCATTTATTTCTTATACTTTTCCGAGGATAAAATTTATCTGTTTTTCACAATAATTTAAAGCTTCTTCTGGAGATTTAATTCCAGAAATAACAGAACTGATCTCAGATTGAAGAACCTGAGAAATCATCATATAATAAGGAGTCACAGGTCTTGGCTTTGAATTTTTTAATATGTCAAATAAACCTGCGATAAAAGGCTGTTTTCTTTTCAATTCTTCATCCTGGTATAAAATCATTCTTGTAGGCTTATATCCAACGTTAATTGCCATAAACTTCTGGGTTTCAGGAGAGATCATATATTTAATAAATCTCTCGCTTTCCTCAGGATACCTGGAATATTTATTAATCGCTAATTGCCATCCTCCGAGCGTTGAACTGCTTTTTCCATTCTTAAAAGATGGAAGGGGAGATATTCCAATTTTTCCTCTAACTTTTGACCCTTCTTCCTGAAAAAGGTTCCAGGCATAAGGCCAGTTTCTCATAAATATAGCATTTCCATTCCCGAAAATATGCCTTGTTGCTTCCTCATCGCAGTTGGTAACAAGGGAAGGACTTACTTTGTATTTATAGATTAAATCCCTCATAAACTTCAGCGCTTTTATATTTTCTTTACTGTTTATCAATGCATTATTCTCTTTTATTATCTCTCCGTTGTTTCCCCAAATATACTCTAAAGCATTGCAAATCAGCCCTTCGTATTGTTTTCCCTGCCAGATGAAACCTTTCAGATTCTCATCTTTCTCTTTTTTCAAGATATACTGAGATATCTGAATAAGTTCTTCCCAAGTCTTTGGCGGTAAATATCCATACCTATCCAATAAATCTTTCCTGTAATAAAGAACTCCTGTGTCTATATACCATGGAATTGCATATAATCTTCCTTTATAAGTATTAGCCTCAACCGTGCATGGAAAAAATATCTCTCTTTCCTCCTCAGGAATCAAATGACTGAGGTCTCGTATCCATCCAGCATGGCTGAATTCAGGAACCCAGATTACATCAAGAGCAATTACATCTAAGTTTGATGTCTTTCCTTCAAGATTTATGATGTAAAATTGATGCTGACTATCAGTTGCAGAGGGAAGAATTTCATCAAGGATTTTTATCTGTGGGTTCTCCTTTTCAAATTTTTTAATAATCTCTGAAAAATAAAAAATATTTCCCACAATTTTCCCATGCTTAAAAACAAGCCTCACTTTTTTATCACTCTGATTTTCGATTTTATTATCACTGCAAAAATAAATAGCTAATATAATTAAAAAAATAAAAATCAATAACTTTGGTTTAATCATTTTTTTAAAAATAATTTAATCCAACAAAAGAAAACCCTTTACTTAAAAAATATAACAGATAAAAACATCCATCTTCAACCAAAATTTCTTGAACTTTTTCAAATTTCAAGGCATGTTTAATTATTATAAATAAAAAAGATAGGATTTACTTTCAGAATTCACTTAGCTCGTTGATAGAAACTCCTTAAATCCTTAATAGTCTCTGTAATCAGCCAATTTTATTTTTTGAAAAGAAGATAATGTATATATAATTTGGCTTACTCATCATTTTCATTGAAATCAACAAAAATTTAGAATATAATTTTTAGTTAAAATGAAATTTAACACCGCTCTCCGTAGATGGTCAAATCGGAGAATAGAAAGAATTGAACATGTTGATGTTGTAGTTGGCATTCCTTCCTTTAACAATGATGAAACAATCAGTTTTGTAGAAGACACTATAAGTGATGGGGTTGCCAAATATCTTCCTGAGAAAAAAGCTCTCATCATTATCGCAGACGGAGGTTCGACTGATGATACGAGAGAAGTCGCTTTAGAAAAAAGTATAAGACCTTATGTGGAAAGGCTGATAACCATTTATCGGGGAATTCCAGGAAAAGGAAGTGCTGTAAGACTTATTTTCGAGGCTGCAAGAAACTTAAAGGCTCAGGCTGTTGCTATCTTCGATGCTGATTTAAGAAGTATCAAACCAGAATGGATAAAGAATCTTCTGGATCCTATTTTAAAAGATGGATTTCATTTTGTCGCCCCTTTATACAGCAGGTATAAATATGATGGAACGATTACAAATAACATCGTATATGTCCTAACAAGAGCTTTATTCGGAAAACAGATAAGACAGCCTATCGGAGGAGAATTTGGATTCTCTTTACCTCTTGTTAAATATCTGGAACAACAGGATGTATGGACAACTGATGTTGCAAGATATGGAATTGATATATGGCTTACAATCAATGCCATCGTAAACAATTTTTCAATTTGTCAGTCATACCTTGGAGTTAAAATCCATGATGTAAAAGATCCGAGTGATACATTGGCTGCTATGTTTAGGCAGGTTGTTCACACTCTTTTCAATCTAATCGAGCAATATTATAATTACTGGTCAAAGATTGAAAAAAGTGAATCAGTTCCTGTATTTGGAGAGATGGAGCAGATAGAACCTTCTCCTTTTTCGATTAATTTAGAAAAATTGATAGATAATTACAAAGAAGGGTTTGACCATTTCGGAGTCTTATGGGAAAAAATTGTTAACCCTGAAAGTTTTAAATATCTTAAAAAATTACATAACACTCAGAATTCTACTTTCTATATAGAAACAGAAATCTGGGCAAAAATATTGTACGATTTCTTAGTAACATTTCATACGTGGAAAAAAGACAGATATAAACTTGTTGAGATAATGAGCCCTCTTTACTATGCAAAGGTAGCATCTTTTGTAAACAGGACAAAAGATATGAATGATATTGAAGCGGAGGAAATTGTCCATCAGGATGCAGAAATTTTTGAAAAAAATAAACCCTATCTTTTAACTAAATGGTTAAGCTCAGAATCCCCTTCCTTATAGATTAATCAATATTTTTGCAAGTAATCCATTGATCTTGATTTAAAAAGTTGAGATTGGCCGGTTTATTTTTTTATAAAATTGGCTGTTGATGACCACCAATTCAAGGCGTATATTCAGCGTGGAACAGAAATTAACGAGACTACAATGATCTTAAGAATTGATAAATTCAGCTCCACTCCCCTGTACAAGCAAATTATTGAAGAAATAAAAAACCTCATCAACCAGGGAACCCTCGATGCGGGAAAATCCTTACCTTCATCCCGAAGTCTTGCCCAAAAACTTGGAGTCAATCGCTCAACGGTATACCAGACTTATGCCAAATTGCAAGCCCAGGGGTATCTCCAGAGCAAGCCAGGCTCTTACAATATCGTCCAAAAACGGCATAAGGAAGTTGCCTATAACCCAAAAAAACAAAGTGTTATTTCCTGGGAAAAAGCATCATCTTCCGAAGCCAAGAAACTGTATGAAACTTTTTTACGTTATTCTCCCGAGAGGCCAAAGAGTTTAAGGTTAAAAGGAAAAATCATCAGTTTGGCAACTCTTGGCCTTGACCCACGCCTTTACCCATTGGAGGATTTTCGAAAGTGTCTCAACTTATAATTTTTTAATGGGCTTTAACATAACTTGGAAAGGTTAACATGAGTTTAAAATATGAAAGAGTATTACCGTTGATAGCGATAATCATAGTACTTATCGCATTGGTCTTACATAAAGGGTTGGACCTGAGCATCAAGGCTTTTTATCTTACAGGTGTCACTCTGAAGATTGCTAAGATTCTTACACTTTTGGTGTCGATCCTCCTTCCCCTCTGGGTTACTCTTCGAATTCTCAGATTATCCCCTCAATCTACCCTTGGATTCTATCGCCCCTCTTGGAAAAAAGCATTGCCTGTTGTTGCTCTCGGCTTTGGTGTTGCTCTGGTGAGTGCTATGGTTTTACAGCGAGTTGTTCCGCTGCCACCTGATCTATTAGCTGAGATGGCTGATCTTGTGCGGTTCGAGAATGTTTCTGAGTTCATTTTGGTGGTCTTACTTTCAGTGGCCACGGCCCCTGTTGCCGATGAACTCCTATTTAGGGGTTTTGTCTTTCGGAGCTTCTTAGAACGCTTTGGTCCACTACCAGCCCTGATTGT
Organism: Acidobacteriota bacterium; assembly: GCA_040756905.1. Taxonomy (NCBI): domain Bacteria; kingdom Pseudomonadati; phylum Acidobacteriota; species Acidobacteriota bacterium. The sequence continues at coordinate 20,103 of JBFLYD010000021.1, read as the reverse complement.
TTCTGCCATCCTTACGGGTGTTTTCCACTGGGAACCCTGGATGATTCTCTATGGAACTCTCATGGGATTCATCTTTGCAGGAGTGGTTCTGTGGACAGGGAGTGTTTATACCAGTATCTTGTTACATGCCCTACTGAATTCATTAGCCTTGATCCCTAAAATCCAATAAGGTCTCATAGTGAATTGTATAGGAAATAACCCAAGCTTTGCGGCTCTCTCTCCTTTCAACTGTTCTTTAAAGTCTGGAGACATTAATAGCCATTTTAAACGGAGGTAACACATAATGAGTGAGAAACGAAGCAGCTGGGTATGGCCAATAGTAGGTAGTATCGCAGCTTTAGCCATATCCCCTATTATCACTATTCTTACCAGAAAACAAATTTTTTATGCATTAGCTTTGCTCCCGTTAACTTTGTTGTTATGGGTTATAACGCGGTTATCGGCTCAGGACATAGGCACTAGATTGGGAAATCTTCATGCTTATATATTGTCTTTCTTCTATCCTATTGCGGTAATGGGAGTGACTGGTTTAATCGTTTGGCTAACTGGAAGCATTCAGGCAAATAATATTTCAGTTACTACTATTGTCACACGTATTTTGGTTTTGTTTAATCCGATTACCGTTGTTGGTGCATTGCTAACAGAGGAGGGATTCTTTCGTGGCTGGCTATGGGGAATTTTAGAAAAAAACAGTCCTAAACTCTGGGTTAGATTGGTATGGACGAGTGTAGTTTTTTCTTTGTGGCATTATGCTACGACCATCATGGTGTTTTCTCTTCCAAAAGCTGTTGTTCCAGTATATCTTGGAAACATGTTTCTTATTGGTTTGATCTTTGGGTTGCTTCGTTATATCTCTGGATCATTACTTCCTCCCTCAGTTTCCCATGCATTATGGAACTCTCTTTCGTATACATTTTATGGTTATGGTGAGAAAACTGGAGCACTTGATATTGCTTCTCCTCACCTCTTTGATCCAGAAAGAGGGATTCTGGGGTCGTTTTTAAACCTTATCATATTTGTTTTATTTTGGAGATGGGTGAGAACGAAATCAAGAAATGATAGAATGCAAGGAATAAGGATAAGGCTTATTTTCTTTATTCCCCTGGTGTTGATAGGTTTTTCTATGCCAGTGAAAATGGGTTATGCACAGAATAAAAAAAACACTCCTACAATTGTACCTTTATCCACCATGTCAATTAAGATTGAGAGCGCAATTCATATTGACGGACGACTCGATGAAAAAGAGTGGGAAAAAGCTGTGGTAGTTGATCGCTTCATTCAGCGAGAGCCAAGAGAAGGAGAACCAGTTTCTGAGAGAACAGAAGTTTGCATTATGTATGACGATGATAATCTTTACATTGGATTTCGGTGTTTGGATAGAGAGGTGAGTAAGATTGTTGCCAATGAAATGCGCCGAGATATAGATCTGTTGAATAATGATTGCATTGAGATATACCTTGACACTTATCATGACCATCGCAGTGCTTTCTACTTTTGTACAAATCCTTTAGGTGCACAAAGGGATGGAATTATAATGGCTGATGTTCCAGATGAGGGTCAAAATTGGGATTGGAACGGAGTCTGGGAAAATGCCTCAAGTATCGACAACGCAGGATGGACAGCAGAAATTTCCATTCCTTTCAAAACCCTGAGATTTCACAAGAGCGAAGATATAATCTGGGGAATTAACCTCAGTCGCTACATACCACGCAAACGTGAGGAGGCCTTCTTCTCTCCAATTTTAAGGGACTATGGTTACTGGGGTAAGTATCGTGTTTCTGCTTACGGTCATTTAACGGGTATTCGAGATCTCCGACAGCCGAAAAAATTGGAACTTAAGCCATATACTCTTACTGGTGTCCAGAGTGATTTTATTGAAAGTCATAATTATGATAGAAGACTCAATTTTGGAATTGACCTTAAGTATCATCTCACTTCCAACCTTACAATGGACATTTCTTGGAACACTGATTTTGCTCAGGTGGAGGCTGATCAGGAACAAGTCAACCTCACCCGATTTGAACTCTTTTTTCCTGAGAAAAGAGATTTTTTTCTTGAGGGAGCAAGCATTTTTCGCTTTGGTGAGAGAACCTTTTCACCTGTTATACCGGCAAGCGTTCTTTTTTTTAGCCGACGGATTGGCCTCTCAGAGGATAACAGACCTATTCCGCTTCTCGGCGGTTTAAAGATGACAGGAAAAACAGGAGGCTTTAATCTCGGTTTTCTGAATATTACTGCAAAACGTACAAGTTATACGAATGACAATGATGAGTACATAGCTATCCCCAGAACAAATTTTAGCGTGCTCAGGGTTAAAAAGGATATTCTGACTAATTCATTTATGGGATTCATTGGTTTAAATAAAGACTCCTTGGATGGCAAAGACTTCAATCGTGGTGTGGGTATTGATGCAAATATTTTTCTGAGTAGAAATGCACAAATAAGTGGATTTTTGGCAAAAACATTTTCTTTAGAAAAAAACAGAAACGATTTTGCAGCTTACGGAGATTTTTTCTATAACGATGATTTATGGACAATCTTTCTATCACAAAATACAATCCAGGATAATTTCAACCCTGAGATGGGATTTATGCCGAGAACAGGCATTCGTAAAACCCAGATTAACTTTGGCATTTCACCCCGTCCTAAAATATTAAATATTAGACAGGTTTCTTTTTTTAACGATTTCAACTATTTTGCCAATTAACAAGGTAAATTGGAAACCAGAACCAATTTCACAGGCTTTTACTCTTTGTTCCAAAATGGCGCCACCTTTTTAGGGATTTTTGTCCAGAACTATGAATTCCTGAAGGAAAGGTTCGAAATCCATGAGGGTATATTCATTCAATCTGGAAGTTACCGTTTTAACAATTTTTACAGTGAGTTTGAATCTGATAAAAGTAAAGCAATTTCAGGGAAGATAAAGTTCACCAAGGGCAATTTTTATGATGGAAATATTACTGGATATGGATTTGGTACTAATTTAAAATTGGGAGCTCATCTTACAATTAATCTTCTCTACGATCATAATGATGTGAAACTTAAATCAGGCAATTTTAAGACAGAAATTATCGGAACGAGGATTCTTTACACATTCTCTCCTAAACTCTTTGCTAAAGCATTCATCCAGTGGAATAGTGACAAGAATGCTATTATCGGGAACTTTCTTTTGAGTTTTATCCATACACCAGGAAGTGACTTCTTTCTTGTGTATAATGAAGAATTGAGCAAGAATGGGAAGGCATTTAAAACTAACAATCGTGCCCTTATGTTGAAATTTACATATCTGTTTAACATTTAAGCATCTAAAAATTTTTGACCACTATAAAACCTTACATTTCCAAAATATAATATTCCTTGAAAACAAAAATATATGCCATTATAATGCAGGGCTGGAGGGATTGATGAAAGAATTAAGACAGGTTAATTTAGCTGTAGATGAAATGCCAAAGCAATGGTATAACGTACTCCCTGATCTACCAGAATCTCTTCCACCCCCAAAAGATCCTGATGAAGGAGAATCAAGGATAAAGAATCTTCCAAATATCTTACTTTCAGAATGTTTAAACCAGGAATTTGCCCAGGAAGGAGGTATAGACATCCCTGAAGAATTATTACAACTCTATCAGCAAGCAGGAAGACCAAGGCCGCTGTTCAGGGCGAAAAATCTTGAAAAGAGACTTGATACGCCAGCACGAATTTATTACAAGGCTGAATTCTACAGTCCTACAGGAAGCCATAAAGTAAACACAGCCTTAGCCCAATGCTATTATGCAAAAAAAGAAGGGTACAAAAGAGTAACAACTGAAACAGGTGCAGGGCAATGGGGAACAGCCCTTGCATATGCTGCAAGCGTTGTTGGATTGAAATGCACAATCTACTGGGTAAGAGCTGTATACAACTGGAAACAGGACAGAAGAACATTCATGAGATTATTGGGAGCAGAGGTTTATGCATCACCGAGCCCAAAGACAGATATAGGAAGAGAACTTTATGAAAAAAATCAAAATCACCCTGGTTCCTTAGGGATAGCAATTTCTGAGGGAGTTGAAGATGCTCAGAAAAATCCTGACACAATTTACTGTCTGGGTTCAGTCCTTAACCATGTTCTATTACATCAAACAATTATAGGATTGGAGACAAAAAAACAGTTTGAGAAATTTGAAGATTACCCGGATATTTTAACTTCGTGCCTTGGTGGAGGGTCTAATTTTGGAGGTTTTGTTTTACCATTTTTCAAAGATGTCTTCAAAAAAGGAAAAAAGATTAGATTCATCGCAGCCCAGAGCCAGGCTGCACCGAATCTTCAGGGAGAGTATAAATATGATTTTGCTGACCATGGAGAGCTTACTCCTCTTCTTAAAATGTATACCCTTGGCCATAGGGCAGAAATGCAGCCCATAAGAGCTGATGGGTTGAGATACCATGGCTCTGCTCCAATAATAAGTTTACTTAGACATTTAGGACTTATAGAAAGTATAGCTTATCCTCAGGATGAGAGATATGTATTTGAAAGAGCTAAAATTTTCATTGAATCTGAGGGATTTCTTCCAGCCCCTGAATCCTCCTATGGAATTACGTGCGCAATAGATGAAGCCTTGAAATGCAAAGAATCCGGAGAAAAAAAAGTAATAGGAGTAAATATTTCAGGTCATGGCTTTATGGATATGGAAGCTTATAGAAATATATTGGATTTAAAATAGAGAAAAACATTTTGTAAGCATATCTCGGGGTTTATTAAATAAATTATTTTTCTAATTACCCAAATTTTTATTAATTTTTATACACTCCACAAGAATTCTTCAGCTCTCAGTTGTAGTGTTTATAGTATATTTTTGATTTTATTGTATAAAATACATACAACAACTTAGAGTTAACGATAATAAACACATAGTATTGATGATAACACCCCTTGTAGGGCAAAGCTTTAGCTTTGCTTAATTCAAAAAATATGCAAGCCTAAAGGCTTGCCCTACTACTATTTTTTATTTAACTATTTTATCCTTTATTTTATGTAGTGTGTAAAAATAAGTAAAAATTTAGGTAATTAAGATTCAAATAAATCTTACTGAAGAGGTTTTAAAAGTTAAATAAACTTCCTCTCCTAAGTTTAATCTCATTTCATTAAAAGATAGTCTTGTTATTTTAACTATGAATTCTTCTCCTCCATCTATTAAAAGCTTTACTGAAGCATCCTTTTCTTCTTCAATTTTTACTATTCTACCTTTAAAAGAATTCCTCGCGCTTGACTCTATTGGTGTGCGCGAGACTAATATATCCTCTGGTGCAATTGAGATGTGCTTTGTGAATTGAGATTCTTCAACTCGGGGAGGGACTGAAATTTTTAATTTTTTTGTTTTAAAGAAGTAATTTTCATTTTCTTTTATGAGTATTCCTTTATAAAGATTTTCTAACAGCTTAGAGATAACTCTTCCATTGATAAGCGTAATGACCGTGTCTCCAATTCGATAAGCCTGGTGTAGATTGTTGGTTGCAAAGAATACAGTGATATTTCTCTCCAAATTTGTTTCTTTTACTATGGATTCCACCAATCTTTCATTTTTCTTGTCCATGTTTGCGGTTGGTTCATCGAGAAATAAAATGTCAGGCTCTAAAACCAGTGCCCTTGCCAGGGCAATCATCTGTATTTCTCCACCTGAAAGTTCCTTAGGTTTTCTTTTTTCAAGATGGGTAATTTCTAATTTATCCATTATAGATTTAACTTTCTTTTCTATCTCTTCTTCAGGAAAATTTCTCCAACGCAATCCATATTCAATGTTTTTTTTAACAGAGGTTTTAAAAATATATGGATTCTGGGAAACAAATGCCATTCTCTGCATAATTTCTCTTTTTTTTAATCTTAAATAATTAAAAGATCCCCCCTCAAAAATTATTTCACCAGAATCAGGTTCATTTAAAAAACTAAGAATGTTCATAAGGGTTGTCTTCCCTGCTCCATTGGGTCCCGTTATAATATGAATCTTTCCCTTCTCAAAATATATCTCTTCAATCTCAAGAACTTTTTTATCGTTAAAAACTTTAATCAGATTTTTGATTTGAAGAAATATCCTACCCATTAATATCTCTGCTTTTGAAGATTTGTAAGAAAAGAATTAACTAAAAATGCAAGAAACATTAAAATTATTCCAAGGGCAATGCCCAGAGAAAAATTTCCCTTTCCTGTTTCAAGGGCTATTGCTGTTGTTATCGTTCTTGTGTATCCCTTTATGTTACCGCCAAGCATCATCGCTGCTCCCACCTCAGAGATTACCCTTCCAAATCCAGCTACTACAGATAAAAGTAACATGCTCTTTGCCTCTTTCAATATAATTAAAGAAACTTGGAAACCATTCGCTCCTAAACTCTTGGCAGTCCATATTGCCCTTTTATCTATTGATTGAAAAGCATTGAATGAAATACCTGTAATTAATGGCGTCACTAACAATACCTGGCCTAAAATAATAGCCCCGGGACTAAACAACAATCCAAGATTACCTAAAGGACCTTTTTTTGACAAAATTGAAAAAAGAGTTAAACCCACAACGACTGTTGGCAATGCCATTAATGTATTCAATATCACTAAGAAAAACTGTCTTCCAGGAAATTTTTTCTGAAACAAAAATAAACCGATGGGTATTCCCATCAATGAAGAAATTAGAATTCCGATTAAGCCTATATATAATGTAAAAATTACTATTTCAAATACTTCTCTATCCAATGAAATTATAAGTCTGAATGCAGTTGAAATTCCTTCCCATATAAATTCCATTTTTCCTCCTGATAAATCATAAAAATTAATACAAACACAATAGATAAATTGACACGTAGGGCAAAGCTTTAGCCTTGCCTTAAGCAACCCTGAAGGGTTGCCCTACAAAATATATAATGCGTTTGTATTAAATTACTTGTTCCAACATAAATCAAAATATTTGACAAGTATCTTTTCATTCTTATTTTTTAAAAAATAATGGAACAAAAAGTTGATTCCCATTTTTATCTTTAAAATTAGCAATGGTCTTCTGGCATTCATTGGATATCAGCCAATCAATGAATTTACATGAAATCTCATATTTAACATACTTAAATTTTTTTGGATTAACAGTGATAACACTATATAGATTATCAAGGGAAGCATCACCTTCAAAAAGTATTTGCAATGAAATTTTATTTTTTAAAGCAAGATAAGTTCCTCTATCAGTAATCGTGTAGGCATTTTTTTCATTAGAAATTATCAAAGTCTCTCCCATTCCCCTCCCTGCTTCTTGATACCAGCTTCCATAGGGCTTAGAAATCCTGAGTTTTTTCCATATGGAAATTTCTTTCATGTGAGTTCCCGATTTATCTCCTCTCGAAATAAAATTAGATTTATTTAACAGGATTTTTTTAAAGGCTTCTACTGCATTCTTTGCTCTTTTAACATCTGCTCTGTCATTTGAAGGACCGACAATCACAAAATCGTTTTTCATAAAAATCTTTCTTTTAATTCCGAAGCCTTTCTTGATAAACTCTTTTTCTAATTCAGGAGCATGGGAAATGATAATATCCACATCACCACTCTCTCCAAGTTTTAAAGCCTGTCCAGAACCACCTGCAATAACACTTATCTTTATTTTATTTTTCTTTTCAAAAGGAGGAATAATTACATCAAGAAGCCCTGAATTTTCCACACTGGTTGTGGTTCCCAACTTTAATCTTTCATCTGCTAATACGATAGAGTTACTCAGATCTTCAGAAATAAAAAATAACATATTGAATATCCCCTCTATGATCAATGAATGGGAATGAGATAAAGGGCAAAAAAATTTGAAATTAGTATTAACAGATCTAACAGGAATTTGGACAAAAATAATAAGAAAAATGAGTATCAGAATTTTTCCATTTCTAAATTTCATTTCAATCCTAACTCCATATACCAACAAAATCGCTATATTTTTTAAAATCCTAAATAATATAATTGAAATTTGATTTTTTTTAAATATACTATTTCTCGAGTTGATTTTATAGAATAAGTTTTTCCTTGATGATTTTTTAAATATTGAGGAAAATAATTAAGTTAAAAATTAAATTTAAGGAGTAAAAATGAGAAAAAATCTATTTTCATTTCTATTTGTCATTATTTTTCTTTTTTCTTCTTCATTTCCATTTCTAACCGCACAGGAAATCATTTCGAAAAAGATAATCGATGAATTCATCAATGAACTTTCAGGAGAGAGAGCTAAAGATGAGGTTATAATGATTTCAAGGTTTCACAGAATCCAAGCTTCAAGAGGATGGCATGACGCTGCTATTTACATTCAGAATGAATTAAAAAGATATGGAATTGAAAATATATCTTTAGAAGGATGGCCATCTGATGGAGATACTTATTATTTCACTTTGCAGACACCTCCTGGCTGGGAAGCAAAAAGTGCAGAACTCTGGTTAGTAGAACCATTTCAACAAAAATTATGTGATTATGAAGAAAATCCAAATGTACTTGCAACATTGAGCAGAAGCGCTAATGTAAAGTCTGAATTGATCGACGTGGGAACAGGTCTAAATCCTGAAGAATATGAAGGAAAAGATGTAAAAGGAAAAATTGTTTTAGCAACAGGATACTCAGGAGATGTTCACAGAGAAGCAGTAATGAAAAGAGGAGCCACTGGTATAGTAACTTATTATCCAATGGAAGTAAGAAAAGAACATCCTGAACTTGTCAGATATACTTCTTTGCGTGTCAGACTGAGTGAAAAAGACAAAACCAGGTTTGCATTTAATGTAAGTAAAAGTCAGGGAGCAATGCTCAAAAATCTTCTTCAGAGCGGGAAAAAGGTAGTCTTACATGCTAAAGTTGACGCTGAAATTTATAGAGGAGAGGTTGAAGTTCTTACAGCAACAATTCCAGGAAATGTTTATCCAGAAAAAGAAGTTTTAATAATTGCACACCTATGCCATCCAAAGCCAAGCGCAAATGACAATGCTTCTGGAAGTGCTGGAACTTTAGAAATTGCAAGAACGATAAAGAAACTTATCGATGAAAAAAAGATTAATTATCCAAAAAGAACAATCCGTTTTATGTGGGTCCCAGAGATGAGCGGCACAATTGCTTACATAAAAGCCCATCCTGAATTCCAAAAGAATACAATTGCATCTATAAACCTTGATATGATTGGTGAAAATTTAGAAATTACAGATTCCACTTTCAACGTTACAAAAACCCCTGATTCTATGCCCACATTTTTAAATGACCTTGTGGAATATTACACTTTACTCACGGATAAGCTAAACATAACATCATTGAGAGGAAATAACAGCCCTTTTAATTTCAGAATTCTTCCTTATAGTGGAGGAAGTGACCATTATATTTTAACCGAAGGATCAATAAGTATTCCTTCTGTTATGTTTGGACACTGGCCTGATCCATTCCATCATACAAGTCAGGATACTCCTGATGTAACTGACCCCACAGAACTGAAAAGAGTCTGCCTTATAACAGCCCTCTCAATCTGGACGATTGCAAATGCAGAAGATGACGAAGCAATATGGATGAGTCATCAGATATTCAAAAATGGATTGCTCAGGATAAGAGAAAATTTGAACGATGGAATTAGAAAATTATATTTAAGTAAAAACTCTGATGAGCTTTTCTTATATTATAAGCAGCTCTATAATATTCTTGACCACTCTTTTCTTCGGGAAAAAAGTTCAATTCTGTCAACTGTTCAATTTACAAAAAATGTTGAATCAAAAAATATAATTAAAAATCTTATCGAGAATCTCAGTTCTAATGAAACAATTTTTAAAAAAGAAATTGAAAATCTATATCAAATTTGTTGTAAGAAATTAAACATAAAACCCCCTATTATTTCACTAACGCCTGAAGAGAAAAAGGCTTCTATGATTATTCCAAAAAGAACAGAATGGTGGAAGGGCCCGTTAAATATCAGTTTTTTAGAGGATAAATTGAAGGAAGTTAACGTAAGAGAAAAAATAAAATTATCCGGACATGCGATTTACGAAGCCTCAAATTTTATGGACGGAAAAAGATCTATTTTAGAAATTTACAATGCAGTTAGTGCAGAATACGGAGAGCAGAATTTAAAATATTTTGAAGATTTCTTCAATTTATTGGAAAAAGTAAATTTAATCGAGTATATAAAAAGATAAAAGGAGGAAGAATGACATACGAAGCAAAAGATTATTCAAATTTAATCGGAATGGAAGGTTTTAGCGAAACTTTATTAAAGAATCATTTCACTCTTTACCAGGGATATGTAATAAACACAAATAAACTCAGTGACATTCTTTCCCAGATGTTAAAAGAAGGAAAAACTGCAATACCTGAATATGCAGAATTGAAAAGAAGATATGGATTTGAATTCAATGGTATGAGACTCCATGAGTATTATTTTGAAAATTTAGGAGGGGAAAAGCTAATTGAAAAAAACAGTAAATTAGCAAAGAAACTCGAAGAAGATTTTGGAAGCTATGAGTTGTGGGAAAATGATTTTAAAGCAACTGGAGCGATGAGGGGGATTGGCTGGGTTATTCTATACCAGGATGATAAAACAGGAAAGCTATTCAATCAATGGATAAATGAACATGAAACAGGTCATATGGCTGGCTGTCAACCCATTCTTGTGATGGATGTCTTTGAACATGCTTTTATGATTGATTATGGACTAAAGCGGGCAGATTACATTTCCTCATTTTTTAAAAACATCGACTGGGAAAAAGTTGAAAAAAGATTGAAATAGGCTCCTTTATTATCTCAATGTTAAAATTTTAGGAATCTAATTTTTCATATCGTTGTAATTCAATATAGCATTATAAACAAAATTAAAATTACACTGATTCATATACCGATAAAGGGGATTGAAATTGAATAAAACTACATGTCCATTTCCAAAAGGAACATCCATAATGGCTACTTTTCCATCAAGTTCCTGCTCATTTTTAACAAGACCGCTCAACCAGACAGGAGACTTTTGCTCTGGCTTTTTAATCTCTTCTTGAGGCTCAGATATATCTAAACCATCCTCCATATTACTTCCGAAATCTCCATAATATAATCGAGAGTAATAGTCTTCCTGTTCTTCGTATCCAATAGGTTCCTTAGTCCCATATTGAAGCACGATGTATTTAAGAGCTTTCTTGCTAACTTTAAACATTGAATTTGAACCTTTAAATATAGATATTTCCTCAGGACAGCCATAAAGAATTGGATGTTCCTTCTTAAAAGTTTCTCCTTTTACAATTGCACCTTTTAACTGGAGCTTTGGTGAAGGAACAAGAGATATATCATCCACAAAACCCAGTTCAATGGGCAACCTTGAGGCATTATCTAAAGCAATAAGAACACCTCCTTCAACTATAAATTTCTCCAAAGTTAAAAAACCCTCTAATTTCATACCTCCAGTTATATCATCTGAACTATCAACTTCTCCTAAATGTTTAAACTCTTTCGTTTTATTATATGCAATTGGAGAATATTTTGAGGAAATTCCTCTGAGAAATGATGTTAAATTTCCCCATTGATTTGGAAGGATGATAACATCAAAATCCTTTTTTAGATTCCCCTCTCTTAATCTCTCATCATTTATTAAATTATATGGAATACCTGCTTTATCAAATGTAAAATGAACCCAACCTGCATCCTGGGGATAGAGCCAGGTATGATAAACCCCTATCCTTGGTAAGTCCAGTTCATGATGAGGAACTTCTAATTTATTCTCTAAACTCGAAACTTCAAGGCCAAATTTTTCTGAAGCTTCTTTAAGTTCATTTTCTAACTCAGGAGGATTATTTTTTACTGGAATTATCCATGTTCCTGCAAGGTAATTTTCATTCTTTATCGTGAATTCTTTTTCAGCTACAAAAATTTTGTATTTTTTCAATCCATACCTGGCAGATATCATTGTGTTTGACCCATTATTTTTCACTATGTAAAAATTTGGATTATCTACTTTAATAAATTTTCCTCTATACATAAGAGGCTCTTCCACAGGAGACATTGAGATCTTCTGAATATCTGGATCATCGATTTTTTCTGTTGCAACTCCATACAGAAATCCCAAAGTCCATCCTGTATCATCATAGGGAATTGTAGCTGCATCTTTTGGAAACTCTTGAATTTCAAGCAAATTTTTTGCATGGTTTCTATAAGGCTGATCCATCCTTACGACAAAACTTCCCTCTGGAAACTCTTTATCTTTTAATTTAATCTTTTCATTCGCTTTATGAACTTCGATACGATGCTCAAGCAATAAATTCAAAAGGTCATACACTGCATTTATATTTTTCTGTCCTGAAGGAATTACCCAGGCATAAGGGGGTTCAGTTTTTCCCTTCATATATGAGTTAAACCCTTTTTTCCAGAAATTATACAGGATTGTTTCTTTGTTTAGGGCAGTCAGATATAAAGCTGCGATAACTCCACTCTGCATGTAATTAATGTTATTTCTGAGAGACCACTTAACCTTTTTTGGAGGAGGATAGGCTCTGTACCACTCTTTTGTTGTAACTGGCTTTCCCATGAATTTTTCTTTAAGCTCTCTTTCATAGGTGTTGGCACCTGCATTTCCAAAAGTCTCATAGAACCTTCCAATCGCATTGTAATTATTTCCAAGCCATAGCAGATACCCTGGATACCATCCATCAAAAAATGCCCATGTCCACACCCCTGGCATCCCAAGCTTTGTAAGCTCAGTAACTTCATACTGGGCAATCCACTGCCATTCTTGAGTTGAAATTGGGTCTAAATTTGGGTTGTATGGACCATATCCTGTTGAAACATAGAGGAGAGGAAGGGATTCGTGAAGGTCATGGGTTACCTGCGGATACCAGTTAAAAAATGCTTTATAAAGATTTTTAGTCAACTTCTGAGATATCTGGATTCCATCCCTGTTATTATCATGAAATACATATTTTCCCCAGAAAGGAGAAGTTATCATTGGAATATCCTCAATTTTTTCAATTTTTTTTGTATGGCGATAATACCAGTCAACCTGTCTCTGCCATCCATCAATTTCAAGAACAGGGGTAATCAGTGTAATTATATTCTCTCTTATCTTCTTTATTTTCTCATCATCTGAGACTGCTAACCTGTATGCTAATTCAGTGAGCATCTCAGGGCTACCTGTTTCTGCAGAATGAAGACCTCCTGTCAGGTAATATATTGGCTTTGCTTTTTTTATAATCTGCTTGGCTCTTACTTCATCTGTTTTTCTTGGATCTGAAAGTTGATAAGAGTAATCTCTATAAATTTTTAAACTTTTTATCGTCTTGCTATCTGCAATCGCAACAACAAACATTTCATTTCCCTCATCTGTTTTTCCAATGAGAAAAAATTCTACATTATCTGATTTATCCGCAAGGATTTTAAAATATTTGTAAATGTCATCATAATAAGTGAGCTTTCCTGGAGTTCCATTTATGTAGCCTAAAACTTTATAGGGAGTGGGAACTGTTTTAGAGAAGGGAATATAGTCAACCCATGAATTTAGAAATGATGGATCTGTTGTGTATTCTTTGATGAGTTTTTTGGAAATTTCTTCTTCATTTTGTGAAAATAAAACAGCTAAATTTAACCAAAAGAATAACACAAGATTAAAAATAAGTGAGAATCTTAAAAAGTTTTCTCTTTTCATTTTAACCTCCCTTTCAAAATATTAATTAACTCAAGCTAATTTAATCGCCCTCATTTAAATCTTAAATATTTTTAGAGATTTTAAAATTATTTTTAATCAAATTTTCATAAAAACATAAATTTAATGAATCTTCATTTCTTCTTAAACACAATAGCCAAAAGAAGAAAAATGATAGCCAATACCCAGAATATGTGAAACAGAAAACCTATAAAAATTGCTCCAATAGCAAACAGAACAAATATCCAGCTCAAACAGCCCATTTTAAAAATTCTATTCTTCTAATTTCTATTTTTCAACAGTATTTTTTATAAAATGTTTTTATAAACTTTTAAATTCCAGAAAATTATTTTTTAAAGTGTCTAAACATTTTTATTGACAAATTTTATTTTTTATCTTATTATTACCCCAATAATGAAATTAGGATTTATTGAATTTACTTTTCCTAAAATTAATAATAATAACAAATCGAAATAAATAGAAAAAGGAGACCTCATATTAATCCTTAATTTCATAGAGTTTTCCATACTTCTCATAATGAATGCACTTATTTAATCTCCCTGATTAATCATAAGGGGATTATAAGTAAGTGAGGTTAAGCAAAGGGTGAAATAATGTTTTTTATGTAAACGCCGAGAAGGGCGTTATGAGAAGGATTCTAAATAAAAGGAGGTAAATTATGAAAAAATCATCGTTAGTATTGGCTTTAGGGGCTGTTTTGCTTTTGACTATTTTTCTGGGATTTACAGGAGAAAAAGCTACGAAAACAGAAAAGTCTAAACAAGAAAAAGAAGAACTCTTGGCAATCGCTTCTCCACCACCAGGTTCCCTTGACAATCTTTTCCCTCCTAAAGCTGAACAACCTATATTTACGTTAAAGATGCAAGAGATGGGAACTTTCTTTTCTGGAATTATTTCAGATTTAACTGAGAATGACTTTCAGAATGTTATGGTCAATTTTGAAAATTTTAAAGCTCAATACATTGAGAATTCAAAATTGGTGCCTGAATGGGAAAAATACTTTCCCATAGAACCGGTTGAGGAACTCGGAGCAGCTTTAAAGACTGGAGACCAAGGAAAAGTAATGCTAGCATATGAAAGGGTAGGAAATATATGTACTGACTGTCATATTGTTAATATGCCCAAGGTTCAATGGAAGTACCACTGGCAGGATTTCTCTGGGATAAAAGTTAAAGACCCCCTAACTAATGAAGAAGTTAACTTTACCAGATTCATGCAATACCTCGATACAAGCTTTGTAGGAATTCTCTTAGACATTCAGCAGAACCAGAAGGAAAACGCCCGAAAGCAATTTCAAGGAGTTAACGCAAGGTTTCAGACACTCAAGGAAACCTGTCTGAATTGCCATAATACAGAGAGAAAATATTATACTGATGAGAGCGTTCAGGATATGATAGATAAACTTGGTCAGGCACTTAGTGCACCTTCTGTTGACCCAAAAGTAGTTGAAGAATTAGCTATGGGCATTGGAATGGAGAGTTGTCATAAATGCCATCTGGTCCATGTTCCTTCTGCTATTGCCAAATTACAATGGGAAAAATTTAAATGAATTAAAGTCAATAATAAAGCTAATAACTTTGTTTATTTTTTAGGGGCAGCTGAAAGAATTTTTTTCATAATTTCAGGGTCATCTGGCAGCTGGCCACATCCTGGAAGCCTTTTAACAAGGATAACCCAGTTTGAATCTTTTTCAAATACATATTTAAAAAGAGGAAGGGCTTCCTGTATCTTGCCGAGATTTGCCATTGTGACTGCTGGCCAGAAAGCCATCTCTAAATTTTCAGGATACATTTCCATTGCTTTTTTATACTCCTCCATCGCAGATTTTATATTATTTTGAGTCAGGAAAACATCTCCTTTGTCCATATGGGAATATGCTTTACTTAAATTTATAAGTCTTCGAAGCTCAGGTAAAGGGTAAGGATGGTCTTCAACCCTTAAATCATACAATCTATCTTTATACCACAATCCACTTGGTTTTCCTTTTACAACCACTATAGCAGCTGATTGCTTACCCCTGATATCTCCTCCTTCTGCCTCTGCAGCTTCCAAAGCTGTCATAAGCCTATCAACTAATTCTCCTTTTGTATTTTCAAATGCTTTTGCCATTGCCTCCCACACTGTATTCTTTAACATTAGATTTGCTTGGCATGAAAACCCTTTTCCTGTGTAATGACCTGCCTCAGGAATGCAATTTTTTCCAGTATGAACTGCTATTCTTCCTTTGGCATCCACCATCGCAACCTGCCTCACATCCTCCCTCTTATCAGCTGAGACAAGAGCTTTCAGAGCTTCCTCAGGTGATTTTCCTGCTTTCATTAATTCAAGACCAAGGGGACCATAAGAAACCTCAGCAAAGGACTGGGTTGCTACAGCTCCAACGCCAGCCTCAACCCATGGAACAATAGGACCAACTGAAAACCAATGTGATTGAACTGCAACTCCAAGTTCTCCTGTGGCTGGGTCATAAGCAACAATTGAATAGGTACTCACAGGAGGAATTGAATTTAGAGGTCTTTCCTGGCCATAAAATAGTAAACTTACAAACAATAAATAAAACATAGAAAAAATAACAAAAAAGATTTTTTTCACCTATCCCTCCCTCTATTAAAAAATAAAATTTTAAATCTTTATCATAATTATAATTATATCTTCCATAGGTTCGCTTTCAATTTAATTAAACATCTGAAGGGGGGTAAACTTTGAAAGTTTTAACTCTTTCAAAATCTTTGTCAGAAGAAGCGATATTTAAAATCCCTGAGTTTTTCATCATGGCAGAAGTAATCGAGTCATTTACTAAAAGGCCATAATCCCTGCGAAATTCAAAGCTCATCTCTAAAATCTCCTCATGGAATAGAATGACTTCTACTCCCATTTCTAAAATATTCATCGTATTTTTTTGATATTCAGAAAGCTTTTTTCCAATATCAGGATTTTCTCTCAATTTATGGACTAAATTTCCAGGCGTAATTAATTTTTTATATAAAGCTTCAGCAAGCATTAGTTTGTGCATAACCTCAAGTAAAATATTTATAGAAACAAAACCATAAACTTCGCCGGTTTCACAACGAATTAAAAACTCTTTACAGCTTTTTGAGACACCAGAGAAATGATAGATAAAAATGTTCGAGTCGATAAAAATTTTTTCGCCAGATTTGATATCATCAAGTTTCATAGAAGTTCTCTTCCTCAAGAACTTCTCTTACTATATCAAGAGGTAGCTTAATTGCTCCTTCTGATTTTTCAACTACCCCTTTTTTTCTTTTTTTTAAATATAAAATAATAGCTTCCTCAATAACTTCTGATATTTTTTTCTTATCCTTTGCCGCAAGGATTTTTAAAGCAGAAAATATTGTATCATCTATCAATGTGCCTATTTTCCTTTTCATTTCTTCCTCCAGTTAAATATTAATATTAAAAAAGCAAGAAATCAAGAATAAATTCTTATTTTCTTCTTATTTTAAAATTTTCCGTGGATTTCATTACCGCAAAAATAACATTTATTTCCATTCAAATTAATTTCGAATAATGAAAGGGAAAACCTTTGAATGATCATTCTTCCGCACTCTGGACAGTAAGTATTTTCTCCTGGATGGCCAGGTACATTTCCAAGATAAACATATTTTAATCCTGCTTCTCTCCCAATTTCTCTTGCTTTTTCAAGGTTAATTATAGGGGTTTCAGTTAAATGAGAAAGCTTTAGATAAGGGAAAAAACGTGTTACATGCCATGGGGTTTCTTCGCCTAAATTCTCCTTTATCCATTTTGCAATTTCTCTTAACTCATTTTCTTTATCATTATATTCTGGAATCACATTTGTTATTATCTCAACAAAAATTCCTTTCTCATTTTTTGCTTTTTTTATAAGATTTAATATTGGATAAAATTCTTTTATATGAGCAATTTTTTTGTAGGTATTTTGACTGAAACCTTTTAAATCAATTCTCATTGAGTCTAAATAAGGCGATATAATCTCAAGAGCTTCCTCTGTCATTGAGCCATTTGTAACAAGGTTAGTTAACAGGCCAGATTCTTTTGCCAATCTTGCTCCATCAAGGATGTATTCTATCCAGATGGAAGGTTCATTGTAAGTCCAGGAAATTCCTTTGCAATTATGTTTAATTGCGTTTTTGATAAGTTCTTCAGGTGAAACATATTCTCCAAAAGATAATTTTTTTTCTGGATTTTTATTTTTTCCGATTTGAACATGAGAAATGTCCCAGTTCTGGCAACCAGGACATCGGAAATTGCAGCCGTAAGAGCCAAGCGAAAGCCATAAACTTCCAGGATAGAAATGATACATGGGCTTTTTCTCAATGGGAGATATAGCCCATGAGGCTACAACTCCATATATTAAAGAATAAAGTTTTCCATCTCTATAAATTCTCGTTCCACAATGTCCTGTATTTTTTTCCTTGATGACGCATCTTTTTATGCAAACATTGCACTGAACTTTGCCATCAGAAAGCTTTGTATAAAGAATCGCTTCTTCCATTTTGTCCAATGAGTTTTAAATTATATTTCCTTATAAATTATTATAGAATTTTATAAACAAAAATTCATTCTAATTCTGATAAATTCATTTATATTGGGGGTTATATTTTTTACTTCAAACATGTCTTTAAACATTATTTCTTCATTTAAAATTTTTTTATTTTCCATTGAATCTTTTTTATATTGAACTAATTATTTTTTAAAATATCGAAAAAAATTTCCTTATTTCCAAAGCAAAGGAATTATTCTGAAATTGGAGGCTTTTCCTGAGGAACCTATTAAATTGAAAGAGATAGAAGAAGATAAAAGAATAAATAAATTATTTTAAAATCGAAGATTTAATCCTCCATAGAGTCTGTGCCTTCTTAAAAGTTCTGGTTTATTAGTTAAAGGATGGAGAACTTTTTCTTTATCAATATGTACATGGGAGAGATAGATATAATCAAGCAAGGTAAAATATACCCCATTGCAGCTGGAATGATTCCAATAAAGTTTGTTCCCGTTGTGAAAGTTAAAGGTGCTTCAAATAGAATATAGTAATATAAAATAGAGTAAAATATAAACCCTGAAACTAATACTGTTTTTAAATATTTTAATCTTGAAATTATGTAAATTCCGCTTGCAAAAATGCAAAATAAAGAAACAGAGAGTTGGAGGGTAAATCTAACTGGAGGAACTATTTCATCTGAAGCAGAGGCTATCCAAGGAAACGCGAGTGGAAGAAGATAAAGGGGAAGCAGATAAAAATTTCTTTTAGAAACAAAATAAATGGAGAAAATAAATATAAAAGACAAAATTATCAAGACAAGCCAGTAAAAAATCGCGATTTTGAAAAACAGAACAAAAAGCACACTTCCAATCAATATCCACAAAACATTTAAAAAACCCAGCCACGGAATCGTCCACAAAGGTGCTCCATTTTTATAGGCATAAAAGCTTACAAATATAACTAAAAGTAATAGAAAAGAATGATACGAATCCCATAGAGTTTTACGTGGTAAAAATGAAATTGAAATCCCTATTAAGTCGATTAAAAATAAGACTGAAAATAGGAAAAAAGGTAAAATTGCAAGGAAAACATCCTTGAAAATATTCCCAGAAAGCCTCCCAAACCCATGAATCCAGAGTAATCTCCTTTTCAATTTCTTTAAATTACCAAGCTTCTTTATTGATTCTATCTGGGATTCCTCATGACCCCATCCTTCCTCTTCCAGATTTTTTGAAGATTCATAAAGATGGGATTTGAATTCAAAAAGAATCTCAGAAGCCTTATTATTTTCAAGATTTACATCAGAGAAAAATTCTTTAAGAAATTTATCTATTTTTTCATACATTGTTCATCCTTCTTATTTCAAGTCCAGTTACAAACTCATCACCTTAAAAGTTTTCATTTCATGGATATATTTATGATCTATAATTTTATTTGAAACGGTTCTGGTAAACAAAAACTGGGAAAGATTTTTAGCGAACTGATTCCATTCCTTTGATGTTTCCTCAAAAAATTTAATTCCCTTTTTTGTTATCGAGTAATATTTTCTGTCAGGAAGGCCTTCTTTTTGGCTTTTCCTCCATGAACTCACAATAAATCCATCTTTTTCAAGGCTGTGAAGAGCTGGGTAAAGAGTACCTTCATCCAATTTAAAATATCCTCCTGATTTTTTCTCGATCTCTTTTAAGAGCTCATACCCATACATTTCCTTTTCTTTAAGAAGAGATAGAATCAAAAACTTTGTTGACCCTCTTTTTATTTCCCTTAAGAATCTCATAAACCCTTATATTTAGTTACACTATATATATAATTACAATTAATACTTTTGTCAAATATCTTCATCCAAATTGTCAACTAAAAATTAAAAATGGACTATTATTCAATGATTTAAAGTTTAAAAGTGGACTTTTTGGACACGCTATGATTTAAACCTTCTTTCGATAAAGGAGGTTTAAATTATGGCTAAGCAACTTC